>NVWO01000012.1 GCA_002746255.1 Rhodospirillaceae bacterium
CGTAAGAAAGGGCGTGTCGCCAAAAAGGATCAGAACGTCGCCGGTAAAACCGGACAACCGCTTTTTCGCCGCGCGAACGGCATCCCCCGTCCCGGCCTGAGTCTTTTGAACCACGGTAGGCCATGGCGCGACCGCGTCAGCAACCGCTGCCATCCCCGGCCCGATGACGACGACACCTAAATCCGGTTTTAGCGCTTTTGCCGCCGCCAGCGCGTAGCCGATCAAGGGCTGCCCCCCCAGGGGGTGCAGCACCTTGGGGAGAGCCGATTGCATCCGGGTGCCTTTTCCGGCAGCGAGGATAAGAATTGCGGTTTTTTGTCTGGCCATCGTTCCGCACGTAATAGGGGAGGGCGACTTCTTGAGTCTGCTTATGAAAGCTTGTCATAAAGCCCTCACCACGTCCAAAGCAAGATTTCCATTCCAGACGAACGGCAATATGAGGTTAGCCCGGCGAAACCCGACTGGCGAGGCTGGCCTGGCGAGGCTGGCCTGGCGGGGCCAGATCGCCATGAATTACCGGGTGCCCATCGTCACCTGCCTTGACAGGTGAAAAGCGGGCCCCTTATATCGCGGTTTCGCATCATGGGGCGCTTAGCTCAGCGGGAGAGCACTGCCTTCACACGGCAGGGGTCGCTGGTTCAATCCCAGCAGCGCCCACCATGAAATCCCAAGAAATCAATTGCTTCGCTATGAAACACGCAACGGCCCGTGGTTCTCTTGAACCAATTTTTCCAAAAATGTGCCCGGCCTGTCTGGTGCTCCTGGTTCTTTGCCTCGTTTTTCCAGGCGCCGCCGCCGCAGATGTTCTTTTGCTAAAATCCGGCGACCGCCTCAGCGGCATGATCGCCAGGATCGATCCGAAGAACCTCACCCTGCAAACGCCCTATGCGGACCGCCTCCACATTCGCCGCGAAAAAATTGCCGCCATCCAGACAGACCGGCCCCTGCGCGTAACATTTGCAAGCGGCACAGAGCTGGAAGGCACGATCCTGCCAGCCTATGGGGGCATGCTTCAACTCGTCACCCCGGACTTTAAACAGACTTGGGAATTCCGCCTCACAGATATTCAAACCGCAACACGACAAACCGCAACACGGGCCACGCCGCCCAAGGCAGTTTCTCCCAAGGTGGCTTCCCCGGTGGGGACAAAGGCCGAAAAATTTGAATGGAAGGGACGCCTCAATCTTGGCTTTAGCGCCACCGGCGGCAATACGGACAAAGAAAACTATCACGTGGACGCCGAAACAACCGTGCGCATGAAACGTCAACGGGTGAAGCTTTCCCTCCAATACAATCGGGAAAAGGACAACGGCAGAGAATCCGAGGACAATGCGGTCGTCTCTGCCAAATACGATCACTTTCTTACGAAACAGTGGTTTGCGTTCCTCAATGCGACCGTTGCGCGCGATCCTTTCCAGGACCTGGCGCTTCGCACGGCAACAGGCGGAGGCGCCGGCTATCAGTTTTTCGACACGAAGAAACGCCGTCTTTCCGCCGAAATCGGTATCAATTATGTAAAGGAAAATTTTGATACCCAGGCGAATGAAAGCTATCCCAGCGCAAGATGGTCAATCGATTATGAAGAAGAATTATTTCACAGCCGTATGGCGATTTTTCACTTCCAGGAAGGGCTTTTGGGATTGGAGAACACAAGCGACCTCATCATCCGGACCCATACCGGCCTTCGTTTCCCCCTGATCCACGGTTTTCTTGCCACCTTGCAGGCAAATATCGACTGGGACAATTCGCCAGCCCTGGACAAAACCAGCACCGACAAGACCTATCTTTTAACCCTCGGTTACGAGTGGTAATCGGAAAATCTGCGCCCGTTGCAGCCTGAACGGGTCAAAAACATTGAAATCCTCCTACACATGGCTTCTTTTGGGGGCAGCGACCTCACCGCCATTTTGAAGGAGCCCGTCTTTGGGACCAAAAGGCCAGAAGCTTGACCGCACGCGAATTTACAAATCGCCCCGACAGCGTTTTGAACATTTCCTCCTGAAATACCGGACGAAATACCGATCGCGCGACCGCCATGTGATTGCATGCCTGGGGACGCTGATCCCGGAAAACGGAGTGGTCTTCGACATCGGCGCGCATGTCGGCAACTACGCGAAAGAATTCGCCCGCCTGCACCAGGGAAATATCCATGTGCATTGCTTTGAGCCATCCCCCTACAACGCCTCCATTCTGGAAGAGGTGGCAGGCAAAATGCCAAATGTCGAAACAAGCCGGTTGGCGCTTTCCAATGTGGCCGAAGAAATTGACCTCTACCTGCCCGTCAAGGAAACCGGCCGTCTGGGCACCGGGCTTGGCCATTTCGGGATGGAAAACACGCGCGATTACGTGACCGAACGTGTCCAGACGACAACCCTTGATACCTATGCCAAAGAACGAAATCTTTCGCGTCTCGATTTCATGAAATGCGACGTAGAAGGTGCCGAAATGCTGGTTCTAAAAGGCGGGGCCGAAACCATCGCGCGTTTTCGTCCCACAATCTGCCTGGAAGTCATCGACGAACATCTGGCGCGCACGGGCCATTGCGCACAGGACGTCTTTGACTGGCTTGGCCCCCTTGGCTATGGCACCTATCAAATGGATTTTAAGACTGCCACGCTGATGCGCGTCGAGGGTTATCAAGGGCCAGCAGATTATATTTTCCGCGTAGAGAACCTACGCCAGTAATTTCGGCAAAATTTCTTCCTCGGCCTTGCGCACGTCTTCCGGAAAATCAATCTCCGTCCAGGGAAGGCCGGTAATGTCTTCGAACCCGAACGTGCCTGCCGGTTCGGACATAAGCGTGTCGCGAATGGCTTCTTCGTACCAGATTTCCGTTTCGTCCTGCCCCAAACGACGTTCCGCATGGGCCAGAATTTTTGCCGCGATTTCCGGTGCGAAGCGAAAAAAACCAACGGACTCACCATAAAAATCATGGGGTTTTGCAATTTGCCGGTTGAAATCGACAAGCCTGCCATCTTTTACGCCAAGCTTGACCGGCTCCTCCCCCGCCTCAACATCGCGGTCGAGAAGAAAGCAGTTTTCGTGCGAAGACGCCAACAGGCGTGCGATCAGACGCCGGTCGTAAAGAACGTCGCCATCCATCAGCAGCACCGGCCCGCCGGCAAGGACCGCATCTTTCAGCGCCCAAAGGGTCGTGATGCTTCCTTTGCGATAATCGGGATTTGGAAGAAAGCGAACGAAGGTTTGCGCATTTAGCCGCACAACTTCGGCCGCAATGCGTTCCGCCTCGTAGCCAACCCCAAGGGTGAGCGATTCTAACCCCGCCTCTTTCAGAATCGCAACATGGCGTTCAAGCAGCGTTTGGCCCGCAAACGCCAGCAGCACCTTGGGGGTACGATCCCCGGCACCAAGCCTGGACCCCACCCCGGCGGCAAGCATGATAGCTTTCATAATAAGAACATCCCTCAACTTTTGCGTCGCCCCACCCGGCATCCCACAGGAAGAACCGGCTTTGCACGGTTGCGGAGCCACGCGTTTCGTGGAAAATCCCATATAGGCATTTGAAAAGCCACGAGATATGACATAAATGTTACGCGTCCCTTTCCGAAAGATCTGCACCCAATGACGGTTTCACCAAAACACGCGCCGGAGGCCCCCCGCCAGCCTACGAAGGCTGGCTTGCTGCGCCGCGCATTGCTTGCCCCCGAGCTTTCCTTCCTGATGGAAGCTCATAACGGACTTTCCGCAAAAATCGTCGAAGAGGCAGGCTTTCGCGGCATCTGGGCATCCGGCCTTTCCATCTCGGCGGCGTTGGGCGTGCGCGACAACAACGAGGCCTCATGGACCCAGGTTCTCGAGATCCTCGAATTCATGTCGGACGCGACCACAATTCCGATCCTGGTGGACGGCGACACCGGCTACGGCAATTTCAACAACGTTCGCCGGCTGGTAACGAAGCTTTGCCAGCGCGGCATCGCCGGCGTCTGTATCGAGGACAAACTTTTTCCGAAAACGAATTCCTTTCTGGGCGAGGGTCAGCCCTTGGCTGACATCGACGAATTCTGCGGCAAAATCAAAGCGGGCAAAGACAGCCAGCTCGACCCCGATTTCTGCGTCATCGCACGCATCGAAGCCTTCATCGCAGGATGGGGGCTGGACGAAGCCCTGCGCCGCGCCGAAGCCTACCATCGGGCTGGCGCCGATGCGCTGCTTATCCATTCCAAGGAAAAAACACCGGACGAGATTTTTTCCTTCATGAAGGAGTGGGGAGACACCTGCCCGATCGTCATCGTGCCGACGATGTACTATTCCACGCCAACGGAACAATTCGAGAAAAGAAACATCTCGACGGTGATTTGGGCCAATCATAATTTACGCGCCGCGATCTCCGGCATGCGGAGCATCAGCAAGCAGATTTATGAAAGCAAAAGCCTCGTCAATGTCGAGGACAGCATTGCGCCGGTGAAAGACGTCTTTGCGCTTTCCGGACAGACCGAACTGGCCGAGGCGGAACGGCGCTACCTGCCGCAAAAAGGGAAGAATGCACGCGCCATCATTCTTGCGGCAACCCGGGGAGAATCCTTAGGCCCGCTTACGGAAGACCGGCCAAAATGCATGATCGACATTCGCGGAAAATCGTTGCTGCGCACGATGCTGGCGACCATCCATGAGAGCGGCATCCGCAACGTCACCGTCGTAAGCGGTTATTGCGAAGAAACCATCGACGTTCCTATGATCGACCTGCGCCCGAATGCGGATTTTGCCACGACCGGCGAGGTGGCATCGCTGGCTTGCGCAAGCGATCAGTTGGAAGACGGGCCTTGTCTAATTTCCTATGGCGACATTCTTTATCGAAGCTACATCCTGGACCAACTTCAGGAATCGGATGCCGACATCACCGTTGTCGCCGATGCGCTTTGGAAAGAACGCCAGACCCAGAAACGGTCGCGAGACTTCGTGCATTGCGACCAGCCCTTCCATCCGGACTATCTGGAGGGCGACACGGCGCAGTTGCTGCATGTCGGAACGGAAATTTCCGACGACGACATTACCGGCGAATGGGTCGGACTTGCCCTTCTAAGCCCGGTCGGCGCAAAAATCGTCCGCGACGAAATCGAGGTTATGGCGACGGATGGTAGCCTGCAAAAGGCCGACATGCCGGACCTCTTCAACCGCCTGGTCGAGGCAGGACACAAAATCCGGGTCCAGTACATCACAGGCCATTGGCTGGACATCGACGACCCCTTCGACCTTGCGAAAGCACGCAATTTTCTATGATCGAGGCGGATGCGTTTATAGAACCGGCGCGTGAACGCGGATTTGCTTTTTATACCGGCGTTCCCTGCTCGTTTTTAACCCCGTTCATCAACCGCGCCATCGGGCACCCAAAGCTTCGTTACATCGGCGCCACCAGCGAGGGCGAAGCCGTCGCCATCGCGGCGGGCGCCTGGCTTGCAGGCAAGCGCAGTGTCGCCATGTGCCAGAATTCCGGCCTTGGAAATACCGTCAATCCGCTGACCTCCCTCACCCATCCCTTTCGCATTCCCATCCTTCTGATTACGACCTGGCGCGGCCAGCCAGGACTTGGCGACGAACCGCAGCACGAATTGATGGGAAGGATTACGGGGCGGTTGCTGGACGACATGGAAATTCCCCACCGGCTGTTTCCCACCGCCACCGCCGCCATACCCGAGGCGCTCGCAGCCGCAGACCAGGCCATGCAAGCAACCGAGCGCCCCTTTGCCTTCATCATGGAGAAGGGTGCCGTTCGCAATGACGGCCTGGTCGAGTCTGCGCGCGACGCACCGCCGCCAGGCGTCCGGCAGGATTACAGCACCGGCAGCGAACGCCCCACCCGCGCGGAAGCCCTGGCCACCTTCCTCGAACTGGTGCCAGAGGACGCCGGCGTCCTTGCCACAACGGGAAAATGCGGCCGCGAGCTTTATACCCTCGGCAATCGTGAACAGCATTTTTACCAGATCGGCTCGATGGGCTGTGCAAGCGCGCTTGGCCTTGGCGTTGCCCTGAATTTTTCCGGCCCGGTCATCGTTCTCGACGGCGATGGGGCGGCGCTCATGAAATTTGGAAATTTTGCGACGATCGGGGCCGCCGGACCGAAAAATTTTCTTCACGTGCTTCTCGACAACGGCACCCATGATTCGACGGGTGGCCAGGCGACGGTTTCAAACAGCGTCGATTTTGCCGCCGTCGCACTTGCCTGCGGCTATGCCAACGCCTTTGTCGCGGACAATTGCGAAGGCTTTAGAAAAGCCTTTCAGCAGGCGGTATCCCTTCCCGGCCCGACGCTTTTGCACCTTCGCATTCGCCAAGGCTCCCTTGCCAATCTCGGGCGGCCAAAGGAAAACCCCACTGACCTCGCCCGGCGCTTTCGGGATTTTCTTACTCGGAAGTAGGAGGCGCATCCCGCGCCCCAAGGCGCGTTAGACCAAACGTCGCCACCGCCTCGCGGATCGCCGACAAAACGCCTCGAATATCCTTCTCGAAAACCTGCCCGATGCAGCCGACCCGGAAGGTGGGTGCCACTGTCACCTTCCCCGGATAGATTGCATAACCTTTGCCGCGTAGAAAATCGTAAAACGCCGGAAAAGAAAAATTCGGGTCCGGTGGCGAATGGAAGGCAACAATAATCGGAGCCTGAAATTCATCCGGCAGAAATGTCTGGAATCCAAGTTCCCTCATGCCTTCGACAAGAAGGTGGACGTTGTTGCGATAGCGGTCGCCTCGGCCTTTGACGCCACCTTCCTTTGCGTGTGCGCGGCAAGCCTCGGCAAGGGCCGCCAGCACATGGGTAGGTGGTGTAAAACGCCACTGACCCGTTTCCTCAAACGCGCGCCATTGGTCGAAGAGGTCCAGACACAGAGACGGCGCATTTCCTTTGCCCGCGACAAGTGCGTCCCGTTTCAGGATCGCAAAAGCGATCCCCGGAACGCCTTCCAGGCATTTATTTGCCGAAGCCATCACCGCGTCGCAGGGAACATTGGCAACGTCGATGGGCAGCGCCCCGAATGTGCTGATCGCATCGAAAAGAAAGTGGCGACCATGTTTCGCCACGACGTCCGCAATTTCTTCGATCGGGTTTAAAAGCCCCGCCCCGGTCTCGCAATGCACGGCCGCCACATGGGTGATGCCAGGGTCCGCCGCCAGGGCCGCATCAAACGCCATTGGGTCCAGTGGGAAGCCTTCGTCAAAAGACTGCATCACACAATTGCGCCCCATACGAAGGGCAATTTCAACCATGCGCGCCCCATAGGCACCATTGGCAAGCACAAGCAACTTTCCCGCACGCGGCAAAAACGTACCAAGCACCGCCTCCACGCCAAAAGTTCCGCTTCCCTGAATTGGCACGCAGACGTGGCTTTCGGTGCCACCCGCCAATTGAAGGAGCTGCGCACATACATGGCGCGTCAGCTCGATAAAATCCTGATCCCGCGAGCCCCAGTCGCGGAGCATCGCTTCCTTCACCGTCCGGGATGTGGTGATCGGTCCCGGCGTCAGCAGCAGTGGTTCTTCTGGAAAATCCGCCATATTCTATCTTCCCGTCTTTGAATAAGGGAAGCCTGTGGCACCCTACGCTGTCAATCCACCCGAATAAAAAACCTTGTCCTCGTACATCTTGCAGCTACGATCCCGCCAGAAGGAACACAACTAAGGACACCCCACCCGTGAGCCGCAACACCTGGATCCACCGCCTTGTTCGCCGACCGGCACGCATGCTTGCCCATACACCGGTTACACCGAACCACGTGACGACTCTGCGGCTTCTTACCGGCCTTGGGGCGGCCGGCGCCTACGCAAGCGGGGATCCTGAATGGATTTTTTCCGGTGGCCTTTTGTTCGTGCTTTCAATGGCTCTCGACCGTGCCGATGGCGAACTTGCGCGTTTCACCGGCAAGATGACCGATTGGGGCCATCGTTTTGACCTGGTGTGCGATGCCATCGTAAACGCCGGCATCCTTATCGGCATCGGCATCGGACTTCGCGAAAGCGATCTTGGAAACTGGGCAATCCCGATGGGGCTGCTAGCCGGGCTGGCGGTTGCCGCGATCCTGGGCCTCGTCGTGCAGATGGAAAACCGGGAAGGACACGGAAAGCCCGCCTTCGAAGGAGCCGGCGGCTTTGACCCGGACGATGCAATCCTTGCCGTGCCGGTCGCCATGTGGCTCGGCTGGAACGAACCCCTTCTCATTTCCGCCACAATCGGTGCGCCTGCCTTTGCCATTTACGTCTATTTGCGCTTTCGGACGCTGGCGAAACGCGGCTAACCTCCGCTAACCCTGCGCAAAAACCCCTGATATGTGCCTGCCAAAAAACCTTTTGCGCGATTGCCAAACTAGAAAGGAATTAGTAAGAAAACTGTGTCAGAAATTATGGAAACGGATCAGGAACGGACCGTTTGCCAGGCAGCCAGGATGGTGCTACCTTCCTGAAACTTAAGCTAAGTTAGGGAGTAAATAAATGCGTGAAGGCCGGTCACCTTTTCTATTGTTTCGGATGCGTCGCGTCCAAATTGTTGCGTTGTTTCTCCTGCTCGGCATGTTCGCGCTTCCTTTGTCGAATGCGCACGCCCAAGAGAAAAATGGCACAAACGACCCTATCGAATATGTGAACCGGGGCATTCTCGACTTCAACCTTCTGCTTGACCGCTTCTTCTTAAAACCGGTTGCGCAAGGGTATCGCTTTCTGTTTCCGGCTCAGGTGCGGAAAGGTCTTCACAACGCCCTTCGCAACCTCCAGACGCCAACCGTTCTCGCAAACGACCTCCTTCAGGGAAAATTCGAGCGTGCCGCAACGACAGTGGGCCGTTTCGCCATCAATTCGACCATTGGCATCGGCGGTATTTTCGATGTCGCCGTGGACTGGGGGATGGAACCCCATGTTGAGGATTTCGGGCAGACGCTGGCCGTTTGGGGCGTTCCTGACGGGCCCTATCTGATGCTGCCCGTCGTTGGACCATCAAACCCGCGCGATCTTGTCGGCGGCCTTGTTGACAGCTTTGCCGACCCCTTCCGGCTCTGGGCCAACCACGAAGACAAGGAATGGATCACCTATACCCGGAGCGGGCTTAGCGGCCTCGACCGGCGCGAAAGAAACATCGAGCGCTTCGATAATCTGCAGCGCACGTCCATTGATCTCTACGCCACGATCCGCAGCCTCTACCGGCAGGATCGCCTAGACAAGATTCACGATGGCAAGCTTCCGATGGATAGCGAATCCAGCCCCTTTGGCTACTCCTACCCGGATTACGGCAACGGCAACTAACGCCTGAAAAAATACCTCTTTTACGATTTCAAAACGGCACCCCTTCCGGGTGCCGTTTTTCGTTTCTGGGCTTTGCCGAGTTAAAAAAGCAGCCTAATAAGAAAGGCGGATGCGGATCGTTTTTCCGCCTTCTTCGAGAAAAACCGCCGCCGAAGAAAAACTTGGGGCGCTTAGAAAGCTACTCGCATCCCGGCTAAACCCATAGCCTTCAAGGGGAAGTCCGAGAAACCCCTGATCAAACTCGCCATTCCCGTTTTCGTCATGATAGGCGGCAACCGCATAAGCGCCAGGCGCAAGATCCGTAAAGACCGCCACAACGCTTCCTGTCTCTGCAACCGGCACGTCGAGATACGCGAAGCGCCCCTCATGCGTGGGAAATCCAGACGCCCGATTGTACAAGGCAAAGCGCATGACACCGTGGCGGCTTTGCACGCTGTTTACCTGAACCCGAAGATCCGCCGCCAGCGCCAAATTCACATCCAGCACGGAAAGAGGCAATCCGAAGCACAGGCAAAGAAAGAGAAAAATACGCATCCCGTTCCCACGTCAAAGAAGGTGCCGTCAGCTGTTGTCGGCCAGGCTCATGGCCTTTTTCTCCACGGCTTCGATCAACGCATCCACCCCCCGATCGCGGATGACACTCATATATTCCGAACGCCTGGCCGCAAGCTCGCTAATCGTTCCCTTGAGAAAAACGTCGATAATCCCCCATTTTTCGTTCGATTTTCGAAGCAGGTAATCGATCCGAATTTTTTCGTCGGAGGTGACAATATGAGTCTGGACGACGGTATCGTTACGTGGTGTTTGCARCGTGCCAAGGGTTTCAAAAAATTCGCCGGAGAACCCGTCAAACCGCAAGGCGTAATTCGAGAGCGTCATCTCCGTAAAGGCATGAGTCAGTTTATCTTTTTGCGCGGCGCCCATCTCTTTCCAGTAATGGCCTACCGTTACGCGCGTCATTCTCCGAAGATCAAAGCTGGCCAGAATGACCGGTGTCAGCGCGTCGCGCCGGCCCGCATAACCAAGCTCTTTCGCCTGTTGCATCACCGAAATCAGCTTGCCGTGAAGTTTTTCGATCATCGCAACCGGGTTCAGCGGCTCGGCACGAAGCGGCGGTGCCAGCAAGACGGCGGCAACGGCCAGGGCAATGAGCCCTCTTATGAAATAAAACGACATGTCTTCTTCCTTGCTCAGGCCTTCCACGCTTTCCGTGCCACATGTTCGTCGATAGAATGTTTAAGCATTTTTGGCTGAGAAAGCATCTTTATATCTCTATGATGACCCCCAGCCTCACCACAATCACCCGGAAATTTTTCAAGAGCAATCGACATTTTCGTGATTGACCGGATAACCAACTGGTATCGCCATATGCTCGCCCGGTGGGTTGGCGTTCTTTTACGCCGGGCACGGACGGTCGTCCTCACCGCCATTGCCGTGACAATCGGCCTGCTGATTTACACGGTTGAAACCCTGGGCATCAACACCCAGACGACGGACATGCTTTCGCCCGATCTGCCTTTCCGGAAAAACGCCGAAGCAATCAAATCAGCCTTCCCACAATATTCCGATGTCATCCTTGCTGTTATCGATGGCGAAAACCCCGATCAGGTGGACGCGGTGGCGGAAGAGCTTGCCGAACGTCTGCGCGCGCAACCGGCGTTTTTCCGAACGGTCTTTCATCCGGCCTCCGACCCTTATTTCAAAAAATATGGCCTCCTTTATCTGGATAGCGAGGCGCTAAACGCGCGCGCCCTTCAACTTTCCCAGGCGCAACCTTTTCTTGGAACCCTTTCACGGCATCCCGATCTTGGCGGTCTTTTCGACATGTTGGGGCTGGCAATCGATCGCATCCTGAAGGAAAAAAAACCGGAAAAAGAGGACAAAAAAAAGACGGAAGGCCTGAAACGTCTACTCAACCATATGGCCGCTGTCGTCGAGACGTTGCCGGAGGAACAGGCTCGCTCGCTTTCCTGGAAAAAAATCATTGAGGGTGAAGAGCTCGCCACCAATGGGCGTCAATTCATCGTCATACAACCAGTCTTGGATTTTTCGACTCTCGCCCCGGCAAACGCCGCCATGAACAAGATCCGCGACCTTGCCGCAACGCTGGCGCCCCGGGGTGATATTCGCCTGCGGCTAACCGGCTCTGCCGCCCTCGAACAGGCGGAACTTCAGAGCATTCAGGAAGGCATCGGCCTGGTGGGCCTGATCTCGGTCAGCCTGGTGACCGGCCTTTTGCTAATCGGTCTCGGCTCAGCGCGCGTCGTGGTTGCCGCGATCTTGACCCTAATCATGGGCCTTATCTGGAGCCTCGCCTTCGCCGCCTTCGCCATTGGCCATCTCAATCTTATCTCGGTCGCCTTTGCTGTCCTGTTCGTCGGGTTAAGCGTTGATTTTGGAATCCATTTCTCGCTCCGCTTCCGGGAAGAAATTGAGCGGGGAGAAGCGCCTCTACCCGCCCTCGAGGCCGCCGTGAAAGAGGTGGGTGGCGCCCTTACTTTTTGCGCAATAGCCGCCGCAATCGGTTTCTATGCCTTCCTGCCGACGGATTACCTAGGGGTTGCCGAGCTTGGCCTCATCGCCGGGACCAGCATGTTTATTGCACTTTTTGCAAACCTCACCGTTTTGCCGGCGCTTCTCGCCCTGATGCCGCCGCGACGATCGTCTTTTTCGCCTGGAAGGCCGTTTGATTTTGCAAAAATTGTTCGCCGGCATGCGCGCCGAATCGTGATGGCCAGCAGCCTGTTGGCGATCCTTGGTTGTGCGGCGCTTCCCTTTGCGCGGTTCGACTTCAATCCGTTGAACCTTCAGAACCCGGACAGCGAGGCCATGCGTACGTTTAAGGACCTGCTGAAAACGGGTGACATTGACCCCTATGCCATCACCGTTTTGACAAAAAATATCGACGTGGCAGCCGCGCTTAAGAAAAAACTTTCGGAACTGCCGGAAGTGGGCGACGTCATCATCCCTCAGGATCTTGTGCCAAAAAATCAGGAGGATGCGCTGTTCGTCCTGGACGATTTGTCCATCATTTTGCTGCCTGTCCTGATGGGAAACACAGAAGAACGAAAGCAAACGAACGAAGATCGCCGGGAACAGCTTCACGCATTCCGAAAAAAAATCGCGGATTTGGCCAAGATAGACCCGTCCCTTGGCTATGCCAAGATCGCAGGCCGGCTGGCAGATGCCTTCCAACGGGCGGACGTCGCATTCCCAGAAAGGGGGCTGCCAACCAAGCGGCTTGAAAAACGGCTTCTCGGTACGCTGCCAATGCAGCTCGATCGCCTTCGCACCGCACTTGGCGCGCAACCGGTGACATTCGCAACACTGCCCGAAGAACTCAGGGCACGCTTTGTCGCCAAAGACAGCCGCGCCCGGGTGGAAGTCCGCCCAGCCACGGACCTGAAAGACCCCCAGGCGCTTCGCCGCTTTGTCACCGCCGTGCAAGCCGTCGCACCAAACGCCACCGGGGACCCGATTGTCATGATCGGTGCCGTAGAAGCCGTCATCGACGCTTTCTGGCAGGCGACACTTCTGGCGCTTGCCCTGATTACAATTCTTCTGGCCATTGTGCTCCGGCGCGCCTCTGACGTTCTACTCGTGCTTGCCCCCCTCGGCCT
Organism: Rhodospirillaceae bacterium; assembly: GCA_002746255.1. Classification (NCBI taxonomy): domain Bacteria; kingdom Pseudomonadati; phylum Pseudomonadota; class Alphaproteobacteria; order Rhodospirillales; family Rhodospirillaceae; species Rhodospirillaceae bacterium. The sequence goes on from NVWO01000012.1 coordinate 12,861, forward strand.
GGCGATGCTTTTGACCAATCTTTTCGCCGTTCTTCTCGACCTGCCTCTCAACTTTGCGAATGTCATCGTCCTACCCTTGCTGCTTGGGCTTGGCGTCGCAAATGGCATTCATTTTGTCCTTCGCGAGCGCAACAATGGCGGTGACGGCGATGTTCTTCATACCAGCACGCTCCGTGCCATCCTGTTCAGCGCCCTGACAACCATTGGCTCTTTTGCCAGCCTCAGCCTTTCCACCCATGTGGGAACGGCCAGCATGGGCATGCTGCTTACGATTGCGCTGATATTGGTGATGGCCTGCACGCTGACCCTTATCCCGGCCCTGATAGCGATCCGGCGAAAGGACGCTTAAGAAATTTTTGGCGGCAGGCAAATCCCGTGTTGGGAAAACCACGTGACGGCATCGCGAAACGCTTCCTCTACCGGGCGCGGCGAATAGCCAAGTTCCTGCCGCGCGCGCGCGTTCGAGTAAAACATCCGCTTTTTCGACATCCGCACGCTGTCAACCGAAACGAAGGGCTGATCCCCACCGCTTAGCCGTGTCCAGGCTTCGGCCATAACCGCAATCGGAAAAATTGCGTTGTGAGGGATGCGGAATCTTGGTGCCGAACGCCCCGTTATGACGGCAATCTTCTGCAAGATTTCACGAAGCGTCAGGTTTTCACCACCAAGCACATAGCGCCTGCCGATCTTTCCTTTCTCGAAAGCCAGCAAATGCCCTGCTGCCACGTCTTCAACATGCACAACGTTGAGACCGGTATCGACATAGACAGGCATCCGCCCGGAAGCGGCTTCAGCAATCATATGGCCTGTGGGCGTGGGCTTGATATCACGGGGGCCAACCGGCGCCGAAGGGTTTACGGTAACGACCGGAAGGCCCTTGGCAACCAGGCGGCGCACTTCTTCCTCGCCAAGAAATTTCGAACGTTTGTAATGCCCGATCATGTCGGCAAGGGTGACCGGCGTTTCTTCATCACCGACGCCACCGTTTTTCGGCAGTCCCAGCGCCGCAACGCTGCTTGTATGGACAATGCGCGAGACTCCCGCCTGGCCTGCCGCTTCAAGCATCTGGCGAACGCCCGTGACGTTGCTTGCATAGAGCGTTTCCGGATTTCGCACCCATATCCGATAATCAGCGGCAACGTGAAAAAGCGCCTCGCAGCCCTTGATCGCACGGTCGAGGGAAGGTCGGTCGCGAAGATCGCCGGTAACGACCTCAACACGGAGTCCTTCAAGGTTCCGCCGGTCGCTGGTTTCGCGTAGCAGCACCCTTACGTCATGATCCGCCGCAAGCAAGGCCCGAAGAACGGCGGAACCAACAAAGCCCGAGGCCCCGGTAAGCAATGTCGTCATGCAGCCCTTCTCCCAGCAAAGCAAAAAACAACAAAAATTTTAGGGCCATTTTGCCCCATCCGTCTTCGGCAGGCATGCACCCGCCTTTGACAAAAAACGACCGAAAACACCTCTTATGGTAGGATGGCACTCATCGCATTCGAAATCTTTGCCTTTTTAAGAGTTCGGGCAAAGGATTACCATTGCAACCGGCACCCTAGCTGTCCTATTTGTTCCCCACCCCTTTCAGCCCGGGTAGGCAAAGAAAGCGTATAATTTTCCCATGGTGACAAGCAATACAGCCCTCAATCGACGGAAAATCCGTGTCCTCCTCGCACAACCGCGCGGATTTTGTGCCGGCGTCGAGCGCGCGATCGAGATCGTCAACCATGCCCTCGAAAAATATGGTCCGCCGGTTTATGTGCGTCACGAAATCGTCCACAACCAGCATGTGGTTGACGCCTTGCGGGAAAAGGGCGCGCGCTTTGTCAGCGAGCTTGATGAAGTGCCGGAGGGAGCGGTCACCGTGTTCAGCGCTCATGGCGTTTCCAGAAAAATTACCGACGAAGCAAAGCGCCGTCATTTGCCGGTACTCGATGCGACCTGCCCCCTCGTCTCAAGGGTGCACAAGGAAGGGCAACGCTACGCCGAGAAGGGCTATCAACTCATCCTCATCGGCCATGAAGGGCATCCGGAAGTCGAAGGAACGCGCGGGCAAATTCCTGGCGGTGTCCTTCTCATCTCAAACCCCGGCGATGCGGATAGCCTTGTGGTTAAGGACCCCAGCAAGCTTGCCTACATCACCCAGACAACGCTTAGCGTCGATGACACAAGGGACGTAATCGAGGCCTTAAAAAAGCGTTTCCCGGAAATCCAGGGACCCGACGTGAAAGACATTTGTTACGCCACCCAAAATCGTCAGGAATCCGTCCGGCATCTTGCCAAGAAGGTGGATTTGCTGCTTGTCGTCGGGGCACCGAACAGTTCAAATTCAAACAGACTCTGCGAAATTGGCCTTGAAATGGGCCTCCCCAGTTATCTCATCGAAGATTCGCAAGGGCTTGACCCAGAATGGCTGCAAGGCGTTGCCACGATCGGCATCACGGCTGGCGCGTCCGCCCCGGAAGAACTGGTGCAGGAAGTCATTCGACGACTTGGCGATTTCGGCGAACTGGAAATCCAGACCCTGGATGGAATTGAAGAACACGTGCAGTTCAAACTGCCGCCTGAACTGCTAAGCGATCCGCAAACAGCCCGCGCCTAATAAAAGTAGGATAAAGAAACGGATGCCCGTACCTCTTATACAACAAGCCCGCGTTGGCGCTTACGTTCTGAAACAACGCCTGCGGGGCACAAAGCGTTATCCGCTTGTCCTTATGCTGGAACCGTTGTTCCGCTGCAATCTTGCCTGCGCTGGCTGCGGAAAAATTGATTATCCAGCCGAGATTCTGAACAAGCGCCTAAGCGTCAAGGAATGCCTTGATGCCGTCGACGAATGTGGCGCGCCGATTGTCTCCATCCCTGGTGGCGAGCCGCTCTTGCACAAGGAAATGAAAGAGATCGTCGAAGGGATCGTTGCCCGGAAGAAATTTGTCTATCTGTGCACGAACGCCTTGCTGCTGGAGAAGAAACTGCATCTTTTCAAGCCAAGCCCTTATCTTACCTTCTCCGTTCACCTGGACGGCAACCGCGAAGTGCACGACAAGGCGGTTTGCCAGGACGGCGTCTTTGACCGGGCCGTTCAAGCCATTCAAGCCGCCGTCGAAAAAGGGTTTAGGGTCAATGTAAACTGCACATTGTTCGACGGAACAGACCCTGAGGAAATTGGAGACTTTTTCTCCTATGTGACGGACAACCTTCATGCCGAAGGGATCACCGTCTCACCTGGCTACGCCTATGAACGCGCACCGAACCAGGAACATTTTCTGAGCCGGCAAAAAACACGTCAACTTTTCCGCGATATTTTTAAAAAAGGAAAAGGAAAAAACTGGCGCTTCTCACAATCCAGCCTGTTTCTCGACTTCCTTGCCGGCAACCAGACCTATCACTGCACACCATGGGGAAATCCAACCCGCAATGTTTTCGGCTGGCAGCGACCCTGTTATCTTTTGGGCGAAGGCTATGCCAATTCCTGGAACGAACTGATTGGGGAAACGGATTGGGAAAAATACGGCACTGGCAATTACGAAAAATGTGCAAATTGCATGGTACATTGCGGCTACGAGCCAACCGCCGTTAACGACACCATCTCGCACCCGTGGAAAGCGCTCAAAGTCGCGCTTTTCGGCGTTCGAACGAATGGGCCGATGGCGGCGGACATTCCGCTTACGACACAACGAAAAGCGGATTACGTCTTTGAAGAGAACGTGGACAGCTTCCTGAAAGAAACGGGAAAAAGCGACGCCGCCTAAGCCGCACGCGCGGCCCCTCTACACGCCCCCTCTATTCGAAAGCAAGACCGACGCCAGCCACGCCAAGAAAATGGCGAAGGGCGTCATGAGCTTTTTTATGTGAACCGCCAAGCCGGACAAGCGCCGGCCATGTCTGGGGCGAAAAGGCCGCGCGCCGAAGCACGGCCAAAGGCAGGGCCTCGCCCTTTTTCCCAACGCCGACCAAAGCCACGTCCGGGATTGTCGCATTCGCCGCGTCCGCGATGGCGCGAACGACCAGAAAGGGAACGCCACAATCGCGCGCCACCCTTGCAACGACATGGCTTTCCATATCGACGGCCAGAGCGTGGGTCGCTTCGAAAAGGCCTTTTTTTTCACCCACGGTCTGCAAAACCGTATCGCTTCCAGCGATGCCACCAAGCTCCGGATTAAAATTACCCCTTACCCGGGCGCAAAGCCTATCCCGCCAGGCAAGATCGATGTTCAGCGACGGTTCCCCCACAAGTCGGACGGTGGAAGCCAGAACCAGGCTTCCTGAGGCAAGTTTTGGTGCCAGGCCACCTGCAATTCCAAAGCTAACCAGGGCACCTGCACCTTCTTCGATCAAGCGAAGCGCGCCCGCAAGCGCACGGCCCGCATGGGCACCGCCACAATGAATCAGCGGTCGATGTGGCTGGGACAGCGTCTCAGATGCCGCGTCAACAATCGCGGCTTCCGTGCGCAGGCCGGTGATGAAGCCGAGCCGCGTCATATTCCGTTCCGAAATGTCGGCGCGTCACCCCGCGAAAGATTCCGATAACGCGTCAATGCCCAGACCGGGAAATACGCGCTGTACCCGTGATAACAAAGGTAGAAGATGCGTGGAAAGCCGACAGATGTGTACCACGCCTCGTGCCATTTCGCACCGCTCCGCGGGGCGTTTAGAAGATAGGCAATCCCGCGCTTTACCGCCTGGCACTCCACCTCGCCAGCCGCAAGCAATCCAAGGATTGCCCAGGCCGTCTGCGAGGCGGTGCTTGCCTTTACCTCACCCCGGCGCGTTTCCCAATAGCTGGCACCGTCCTCACCCCAACCGCCATCTTCTCGTTGGCGTGCTTTCAACCAATCGACCGCCCGGCGAATATAGGGTGCGTTCGGATCTTCCCCGATCGCCTGAAAAGCGACAAGCGCCGACCAGGTCCCATAAATATAATTCGTACCCCAACGGCCAAACCATGAACCGTCTTCTTCCTGTTCGTTTTTCAGGAACGCCAACCCCCGGACGATCACGGGATGATCGCGCGCATAACCAATCTGCATGAGAAAACCCAGGCACCGCGCACTGACATCAACGGTCGGAGGGTCCAGCAAAGCACCATGATCGGAAAAAGGAATGTGGTTTAGACCGTAATGGGCATTCTCGGCATCGAAAGCCCCCCAGCCGCCATTTTTGCTTTGCATGCCGACAATCCACTCAGTAGCGCGTTCAATTGCGTTGGCATAACGCGCCCTGTCAAAGCGGTGAAGCGCCATCGCAACGACAGCCGTGTCATCCACATCCGGGTAATGATCGTTCCAATATTGGAAGGCCCAGCCACCGGGCCGCAGATTTGGCCGTTGCGCTTCCCAGTCGCCGACGACGTCAAGAATTTGACGGTCAGCCAGCCAATCCAGCGCCTTTTGATTTTTCTCTGTTTCTGCGCCTGGCACCTCTTGCAGCGCAAGCGACATAAGGCACGTATCCCACACCGGCGAAAAACAGGGCTGGCAATAGGCCTCCGTCTCGCGAATGACAAGCAGGCGCTGAATGGCCTTTTTGGCAACGACAATTTCCGGGTGATCCTTCCCATAGCCAAGGCAGTTCAAGGCAATCACCGCGTTCACCATCGCCGGAAAAATACCGCCGATGCCGTCTTCGCCATTGAGGCGTTCCCGGATAAAGGCGAGCGCCCTTTCAAGGGCACGCTGGCGAAGGGACTTTGGAAACCAGGGTTCCACCACACGCAGCAGGCGATCCACACGCAGCAGCAAGGCACCAAGCAGGGACCCGGTTGGATTAACGTGGTAATGCGTCTCCACATCCGGCGACAAAACAAAAAGTTCGCGAATATCAATTTTTCGCGGATTCAAAGCCCTTGGCTTTTTCGCCATGATAATCAGGAGAGGCACCATCACCGTTCGCGACCAATAGGAAACCTTGTCGAGGTGAAAAGGAAACCACTTCGGCAACAACGCGATCTCAACCGGCATGACCGGCACCGCTCGCCATGGCACCTGTCCGAAAAGCGCAAGCGCGATGCGGGTAAAGACGTTTGATTTTGCTGCCCCGCCATGGGCCAGGATTGCCTCGCGGGCACGCGTCATATGCGGCGCGTCGATGGCGTCGCCGATAAGTTTTAGTGCAAAATACGCCTTCACACTGACACTCACATTAAAATCGCCATCGTAAAAAAGTGGCCAGCCGCCATGCCGATCCGATTGTGTGCGACGAAGATAAGCCCCGATTTTTTTCTCAAGGCCGCCATCAATCTCATCAAAGAAATGTTCGTAAAGAATATATTCCGCAGGGATGGTTGCGTCCGCCTCAAGCTCGAAAACCCAATGGCCGTCCCCGGCCTGGCGACGAAAGCAATCCGCCCGGGCGTCCTCAAGGACGGCATCAAGCAGGGCATCGTTTTTGCCCTGGCGAGCCATCGAAGGGGCAGCAGTCACTGGGGCGGAATTTGTCGGCGTTTCCATGTAATCTCTGCTTGGTCGCGCGTGAATCATCGCTTTATGACGGCCTTGGCGGCCAAGTGACCGGACGCAATCGCACTTTCGATCGTAGCGGGCAAGCCAGTATCGGTCCAGTCGCCGGCCAGAAACAAATTTTCGTAATTTGTTTTGGTTTTCGGACGCAGGGAACACGCGTCTGGCGTTTGGGAAAAGGTCGCCCTGCGTTCCTTAATCACACGGCAAGGCGGCGGCGGGCTGGGAGCAATCTGCAACGCCTGCACCACGTCCGCCCAAAGTTTCGGAATGAGAACTTCGGCGCTTTCGTCGATATGGCTGCCAGCGGCGCTTACGGTAACCGATGCAACACGGCCACGCAGAAACACCCATTGGGCAAGCCCGCCAATGACGCCGATAAAGGGTGCCTCATGGGGCCACGGCGGGGCTTCAGCCAGGTGAAAATGCGCGTTCAGGATTGGTTCTGTTTCCTCTGGCGTGGAAAGGTCAGGAAGCAAACCGGCGGCATTCGACGGTGGCACAGCGAGAATCAACTGATCCTCTGCTTCCAGTGAAATTTTTTGGCCTCCAAAATCAAGTCCCCGGACACGTCCATCCACAAAGGTGATTTTGCGAAGACGTTGCGTGAAATGGATAGCCGCACCCCTTGCCTCAAGATAGGCAAGCGCCGGGTCGATAAAACTTTCCGAGAGCCCTTCTTTTGCAATCATCGGGCGCGCCGCTTCTGGTCCCCTCCCAAAAATACGCAGCACGACAGGAAGAAGCAGCCGCGTCGCCGCTTTCTCTACCGGCGTGTTCAGTGACGCAACGGCAAGGGGCTCCCAGAAACAGCGATAGAGAGGACCGCCATCCGCGAAGGTTTCGGCAATGGTCGCCTGAGGCGATGCCAGAAAAAGCCGCAAAGCCGCCAGATAATCCGCCGGCACCGTTCCCGGAATGCGGCGCGAGGGCATAAAAATCCACCATGGGAAAACGCCTGCGGAGGGACGCACGACCCAACGTTTCCCGGACGCAAGATCGATGAAAGGAAAGGCGGGCGTACCCGGGCAAAGAAAACGATCCGTCGCGCCAATGGTTTTCAGATAGCGAAAGGCCGCCCGATTGCCACGAAACAACAGATGGTTGCCATTGTCGACGCGCCTGCCAAGCCTGGCATCGACATAGGAACGGCAGCGCCCACCGGCATGGTCGGACGCCTCATAAATCGCCACCTGTCTTCCCGCCTTCGAAAGAGAAACGGCGGCGGCCAGCCCGGCCAGCCCGGCGCCAACGATGTGCGTAACGGCCATCGCCTATAGCATCCCGTAGCGTAACGCGATCCATAACTTCGTCGCCTTCGAAGGCCCGACCGCGCGATCCAGATCTCTCCAGCCTCTCGCCTGCAACGCCTCAAGGGTTTCCCAGTAAACCCGAAGCATGACATTGGCCGGCCGCATTTTCCGCCGCGCGCATTGCGCCAGCGCCGCTTCCGCCTCTTCGAAGTGACGGCGTGCGATCCGGACAAGATCCTCGCAGACTGCCGGAAGGGCTGGATGCTTCAGAACCTCTTCCGGCACGCGTTCGGAAATGCCGTGCGTGTCCAAAAGCTCCGCAGGCAGATAAAGGCGGTCGTCTTCTGCATCCTCATGCAAATCGCGAAGAATGTTCGTCAGCTGCAATGCGTGGCCAAGCTTGTCCGCGACGACATAGCCAAATGCGTTTGGAACGCCGAACGCGTGCACGGAAAGACGCCCAACGGCGCAAGCCACACGGTCGCAATAGCGTTCCAGATTGGCCATCGACGGTCCCTGAATAGGGCCGTCCGCATCCATTTCCATGCCATCGATGATGGCCAGGAAATCTTCTTTTCGAAGGTTGAATTCAGCAATCGGGCCGACCAAAACCCTTGCCGTGGGAGGCAGTTTTGCGTCTTTTCCAGCATCCCCGGCATAAAGACTGTCAAGATACGCCCGCCACTTACCAAGACCTTCGGTCTTGGCCGCCTTTGGCGCCGGTTCGTCAGCAATGTCATCGACCTCACGGCAGAAAGCGTAGATCGCAAACATCCCCCTTCGACGACTTTCCGGAAGCATCCGCATCGCCCAGAAAAAAGACGTGCCGGAACGCCTCACAACCCGTTGGGCTGCTTCGAGGGCTTCCATATCCCGAGAAGGTTCGAAGGCATCTGGCGACATTGGCACCCAATTTATCCATTCAGGTTTTGCAAAAAGCGGCCCGAGCATAGACCGAAATGAAGGGCGCGAAAAGCAAGCGATACCGCCCCAGGTAACGAAAAAAGAAGGCACCGCCTCAAAAAATCGTGCGGAAGATGCCTTTCAGGAAACAGGTCGCATAGGCCATTTTTGAAAGAACGACCCGTTCGGCAAGCGGGTCACGGCGACGGAGTTGACGGGTCAGTTCTTCCGCGACGGCAAAAATAACAGCCGCTTCCATCGCCAAGAAGCGGTTGCTGAGTATATCAGGCAACCTGCGCGCCGGGACGAGAAGCGCCTCAACGCCATCAAGGCAGCGATCCAGCACCCGACGAAGGGCGGCACTTGCATCAGAAGCCGCCAGGTCCTCAACCGAAGCACCCGCTTCCGCCAGCCAGCTTTCTGGAAGGTAAACCCGGTCGAGAGAAAGGTAGTCATCCTTGCAATCCTGCAAATGGTTCAAAACCTGTAGCACGTTACAAAGCGCGTCCGATTCCAGATAACCTGCTTTCGATTCGCCGTGAAGGTCCAAAAGATAGCGCCCAACCGGCGCCGCCGACCGATCGCAATAATGCAGAAGATCGCGCCAATCCCGGTAGCGGCGCTGCGTCGCATCCTGCTTGAAGGCGTCGATCAGATCCGTGCAATGAACCGTTGAAACCTTTGTTTGGCGAAGGCTTTCGCGCATGCGATAGGCCTTTTCATAGGCTGGAGCCTCGGTTTCGTCGCCGACAATGGCCCGTGCAAATCCTTCGAGACGATGAATTTTCTCTTCCGGCGCAAGTTCTGGATTGTCCGCAATGTCGTCGATTGCACGAGCATAGGCATAAAAAACAGCGGCGTGCGGGCGCAGCCGTGGCGGTAGCAAAAAAGACCCAACCGGGAAGTTTTCCTCCGCAGCTTCTTTTCCGGACGGTGTTTCGGCCGGGCTGAAAGTTGTCATATTTCGACGTTCCGGTGTGTCATGAACCGTGGCGAGGCACCGCAAAACCAATCGTCAGCGGATCGGCCTGAAATTAGCACGAATGAGGCACCACCATACAGGCCGGAAAAGGCCCTTTTGTCCCTTGGGAACAGGGATGCTATAGACGGAGTCCAAGGATCGGATTTTGCCCTTGAAAGGAAATGCAATGCTGACCCTATACACGGACGGCACACCGAACGGTCGCAAAATTTCCATCTTCCTTGAAGAAGCCGCCCTTCCCTATCGGGTCGTCCATATCGACATTACGAAAGGTGATCAGTTCAAGCCGGATTTTCTGAAAATCAGCCCCAACAACAAAATCCCGGCGATCCTCGACCCAAAAGGGCCGGACGGCAGGGAAATCGCGCTTTTCGAATCCGGGGCCATCCTGATTTATCTGGCCGAAAAAACAGGAAAATTCCTGTCACCGGACCCACGCACGCGCATTGAAACGATCCAATGGCTGATGTTCCAGATGGGCGGCATTGGGCCCATGCTTGGCCAAGCCAATCATTTTCGAAAATACGCTCCGAAAAAAATTCCCTACGCAATCGAGCGCTACACGAAGGAAGCGGCAAGGCTTTATCGCGTTCTCGACACACGGCTTGGCGAAAGCCCCTATTTAGCCGGCGACTATTCGATCGCAGACATGGCCACTTTCCCATGGATACGGTCGCACGACTTGCAGGGGCAAAACCTGGTAGATTTCCCGAACATCGCGCGATGGTTCATGAAAATCGCCAATCGGCCCGCCGTGGGACGAGGCATGGAAGTGCCGCGTGGCTTAAAATCGGATTGGGCAGAAGATAAGGATGCCTGGAACGTCATGTTCGGCCAGGCCCAATATGAACGCCACTAAATAAGGAAATCAACTTGGACAAAACAACGCGCCTTGCACTCATCGAGGCCCTCCGCCCCATCGTTCACGAAGCCGGCAAGGAAATCATCCGGATCTACGAGACGAAAAATTACAACGTCCGCAAAAAAGAAGATGCGTCGCCCGTCACGGATGCCGACGAAGCGGCCGAACGCATTCTTCTGCGCGGCCTGCGCAAACTTACGCCCGATATTCCCATTGTTTCGGAGGAAAGCGTCGAGGCGGGCGACATTCCATCCATCGCCGGCGGAAAATTCTGGCTCGTCGACCCCCTTGACGGCACAAAAGAGTTCATCAGCCAAACCGGCGAATTTACGGTGAACGTCGCCCTTGTCATCGGCGACCGTCCGGTTCTGGGGCTGATCGGCATCCCATTTAAGAAAATCATCTATGCCGCAACAGAAACCGGGCCTGCCACCATTGCCATTGGCGAAACACCTCCCCGACCGATCGCCGCCGTCACGGCATCCCCGGAAGGCGTTGTCGTTATCACAAGCCGTTCCCACACCGGCAAGGAAACGCAAGAATATCTGTCAAACATAAAGGTCCGCGAGAAGAAGGTTGCCGGCAGTGCATTGAAATTTYGCGTCATCGCAGAAGGCGGCGCCGACCTTTACCCGCGTCTTGGACGAACGATGGAGTGGGACACGGCAGCCGGACACGCCATCCTGCTTGCGGCAGGGGGCAATGTTCTAACCCTGGATGGCAAACAATTGCGTTACGGAAAACCGAATTTTGAAAATCCATCTTTTATCGCGAAKGGGTGCAGTTCGTAGCCATATCGCAAAATTGGAGAACCGTTATTAACCTTGCTRAGGTAACTTTACGGACAAAATTCCGTAAATTTTTCTTCATTAGCCGGTTTTTCAATCGACATGAATGAAGCAATGCCCCTTACCAAGCTGCCCGCACCCGATCCAGACTGGGCGCTGCTCCTGGACGTAGACGGGACACTGATCCAAATCGCAAAAACKCCAAAGCAGGCGCGCGTCGAGTCAGAGATGCGGACGATCCTGCACCACCTCTCCGATACCTTCGACGGTGCCAAGGCCACAGATGGACGCGTCCGCCAACGCCTTGGGGGCAGTCTGTCACCCTTTCGGGGTGAGGCGCGCACGCTTTGTCCCTTTTCCAGGATGTTAGCGCGAGCGGGTTTTTGAAATCAGATCCGGCATCCGCTTCCTTCCCGGCATCCCCAATCGGATCGGCCAGCCACAAACAAGGCCCCCGAGCTAACTGCAACCTGGCAATAGCATGTAACAATAAGACATGCAGCGCACGACGCCAGAAAAGGGAAACGTAAAAGAATGACTTCCAATTTACCGGAGATCGTCGGGGTGTTGCTGGCAGGCGGGCAGGCGCGACGGATGGGCGGCAGGGAAAAATACCTCCTTCCGCTTCAGGGCCGGCCGCTGCTGGCCCACGTCATTGAACGCGCCAGATCACAGGTAACGTCCCTGCTTCTCAATGCCGCGGGCGACCCAGACCGCCTGTCCGGCTTTGGCCTGCCGATCGCATGCGACGTTGTCGAAGGGCATGCCGGCCCCCTGGCGGGTGTCCTGACCGGCATGGAGTGGGCCTTGCAAAACGCCCCCCAATGCCGGTGGATTGCCACGTTCGCAACAGACACGCCCTTCTTTCCAACGGATTTAGTGCATCATTTATGGGCGGCGGTCGAGGCGGAAGAAAGCGACCTTGCCCGGGCCACTTCCGCCGGGCGGCCACATCCCGTTTTCGGACTCTGGCCGGTCGCACTTGCCCCGGACCTCCGACACGCCCTCACAGAAGAGGGAGCCAGCAAGATCGCCACATGGACCGCACGCTACCGAACAGTCGATGTGAACTTTCCGACGGAGCCAATGGATCCTTTTTTCAATATTAATCAGCCACAGGATTTGACGCGGCTAGAAGCACTGCTCGAAAAAGCCGGCAAGAAAATGCAGGCTTGAGGCCTGCGGTTCCTGTCAGCTCTGCATTGCAATATCCGCGTCGCAGGCGGCTTCAGCCACGACCTGATTTCGCCCCTGATTCTTTGCGCGATACAGGGCATTATCCGCCCGTTGAATGAGGGCTTCCGCATTCTCGCCCGGACGGTATTCTGCAACGCCGACGGAAATTGTGATGGAACCAAGGTCCTCGCCCGTTGCCTTGCGAATAACTTTTTTCGAAGCAACCCGCAGACGGATATCCTGCCCGACTTTCTTTGCGCCAAGGATATTCGTGCGCGGAAGAATGATAGCAAATTCCTCGCCTCCGAAACGGGTTGGAATATCGCGCCCCTTGACGCATTCAATAAGCGTATTTGCAACAAGCCATAAAACCTGGTCGCCAAAAAGGTGCCCGTAATTGTCGTTGAATTTTTTAAAGTGGTCGATATCGGCCATCACCAGACAAAGCGCTTCCTTCCCCTCCTTTGCCTGGTGCATAGAACGTTCGAGCTGATCATTGAAATGCTTGCGGTTTGGCAGACCGGTCAGGGCGTCCGTCGTCGCCTCCTGGCGAATATATTGGATGTGCTCATGAAGCTCGACAATTTCATCCGTCGCAGTTTTTAATTGCCCCTCCAGCTTTCGGCTTTTCACAGCCATGCGCTTCGTCTCGGAAAGAATGTCGCCCACCACATCCCGAATGGCATCGATATCCGTCTCATTTTTAATTTTCCCGGACACGGTTTCCAGGGCCTTGCCATAGGTCAGAACCTCGGCGTTCGTATCGCCCAGATAATCCAACACCCGCGTCACGGCCGATTGAATGCGATCACTTGCCTTCTTTATCTCGGCTGCCTCGTGAGAAAGGCCAAAGAAGCGGTCGTAAATTTCACCGTTTAGAACTTCCGTGAATTTTTCTTTTTTTCTGAGAACGGCATCCAAAATCTGCTTCAACTCCGGATTGGTGCCGGCATAGTAGCAATACCAAGTCTCAAAATTTTCCGGCTGCGGCACAATGCCAAGCGCCGCCATTTTGGCGAACGCCGCCTTGGCGTAACTGGCGGCCTGTTCAGAACTCTCGTGGTAACTCATGCCTTAAACCCTTTACGACACCGTTTTTCAACAAAGCGGCCATAACGCCGCGCGCGCGGCAGATGCGGCAAAACCTTTCCTTAAAGGAAATTAATTAACAAAGCCTGTTAGCGGCTCCCTGAGCGATGGCGGAGAAAACGCAGGCGGACGGCACGTCATCCCCAAATACCCATAAAATTTCTATGTAAATCAGGATGTTCGGCACTTGACAGCGGGCTGCGAATCCCCAATTTTAAAGGGGACCAATTTAGGTCTGATTAGAATTTTAGAGAGGCCGCCATGCTTCGCCTGAACCGATTGGTCGATTATGGCATCGTCCTGATGAGCCATATTGCTGCCCACCCGGAATCCCGGTTTAGCGCCCCGGATTTGGCCCATAAGCTGGGCCTGCCAACGCCAGCTGCCAGCAAGGTGTTGAAGGGGCTGGCCCATGACGGCCTGCTCACATCCTACCGGGGGGCAAAGGGCGGTTACAGCCTTGCCCGTTCTGCGGACGCCATCACTGTCACGGACATCATCTCGGCCCTTGACGGACCCATCGCGCTGACCGATTGCATCGAAGACAGCGATGGCACTTGTGGCATTGAATCACTCTGCCCGATCCGGGGCAATTGGCAGGTTATCAATGACACTGTACGCCGCGCACTTTCCGAAATCCGACTTTCCGATTTAACGACGCCGCTTCCCTCCTTCTTCGAGCCCCCTATGGCCAAAGATGGAAAACAAATCGGCACCGCATAAAACCAGGGAACGAAAACCAGCACCATGACCGCAAATACTGAAACCGCTGAAACCGTCCGCGCCATTACCGAAGAATATAAATATGGCTTTGTCACCGACATCGAATCCGTCCGGGCGCCGAACGGCTTAAACGAAGAAATTGTCCGATTTATCTCGGCCAAGAAGAACGAGCCGGCCTGGCTTCTCGAATGGCGGCTGAAGGCGTTCCGGGCCTGGTGCACCATGGAAACAGAGGAACCCACCTGGGCAAACCTTCATTACCCGCCGATCGATTACCAGGCGTCTTCTTACTATTCCGAGCCAAAATCCGATGCCGACCGGCCAAAAAGCCTGGATGAGGTCGACCCGGAACTGCTGGCCACCTATGAAAAACTGGGCATTCCCCTGCGGGAACAGGCAACCCTGGCCGGTGTTGCGGTTGATGCTGTGTTTGACAGCATTTCCGTCGCCACCACCTATAAGGAAAAGCTGGCAAAGGTCGGCGTTATTTTTTGCCCCATGTCGGAGGCCGTCGAAAAACATCCCGAGCTTGTAAAAAAATACCTGGGAAGCGTCGTGCCCTATTCCGACAATTTCTTCGCCACATTGAATTCCGCCGTCTTCAGCGACGGTTCCTTCGTCTACATCCCGGAGGGCGTGCGCTGCCCGATGGAACTTTCCACCTATTTCCGGATCAATGCAGCAAATACCGGGCAGTTCGAACGCACGCTCATCATCGCGGAAAAAGGCAGCTATGTAAGCTATCTGGAAGGCTGCACCGCCCCCATGCGCGACGAAAACCAGTTGCACGCGGCGGTTGTCGAACTGGTCGCCATGGACGATGCCGAAATCAAATATTCAACCGTCCAGAACTGGTATCCCGGCGATAAGAATGGAAAAGGCGGCATCTATAACTTCGTCACGAAGCGGGGCATTTGCCGTGGGCGAAATTCGAAAATTTCGTGGACCCAGATCGAAACCGGTTCCGCCATCACCTGGAAATACCCAAGCTGCATCCTCCAGGGCGACAATTCGGTCGGTGAATTTTATTCGGTGGCGACAACGACGAATTTTCAGCAGGCCGATACCGGAACGAAGATGATTCACATCGGCAAAAACACCCGCAGCACGATCATCTCGAAAGGCATCGCGGCAGGTAAAAGCCAGAGTACCTATCGCGGACTCGTGAAAATTCTCAAAGGGGCAGATAACGCGCGCAACTACACGCAATGCGATTCCCTGCTTCTGGGAGACAAATGCGGGGCCCACACAATCCCCTATATCGAATCCCGCAATCGCTCGGCCCGGGTCGAGCATGAAGCCACCACCTCGAAAATCAGCGATGAGCAGCTTTTTTATTGCAGCCAAAGGGGGCTTTCGCAGGAAGACGCCATTTCGCTGATCGTCAACGGCTTCTGCAGAGAAGTCTTCAAAGAATTACCGATGGAATTCGCCGTCGAGGCCACAAAATTGATGAACGTGACTCTCGAAGGCGCCGTCGGCTGAGACAGGGAACCATTAATGCCTAATCTATTGGACGTTAAAGACCTTCACGTAACGGTCGAGGACCATGAAATCCTCCGCGGCCTGACTCTTTCCGTAAAGGCCGGCGAAGTGCACGCCATCATGGGGCCGAATGGTTCCGGAAAAAGCACGCTTGCCCATGTGCTTGCCGGACGGCCCGGCTATGAGGTGACGCAGGGCGAAGTCTTGTTCCGGGGCAAGAACCTGTTGGAGATGCCGCCCGAGATACGCGCCCGGGAAGGCGTCTTTCTGGGCTTGCAATACCCGATCGAGATTCCGGGCGTGTCGAACATGTATTTTTTAAAAGCGGCGCTAAACGCGATCCGCGTCCACCGGGAAGAACCGGAACTCGATGCCATTGAATTCCTGCAAATCGCCCGCGAAAAGGCAAAACTTCTGGAAATGAATGAGAACCTTTTGCAACGCGCGGTGAATGTCGGCTTCTCTGGCGGCGAAAAGAAACGCAACGAAATTTTCCAAATGGCGTTGCTCGACCCGACGCTGGCCATTCTTGATGAAACCGATTCCGGGCTTGATATTGATGCGCTGAAAATTGTGGCGAATGGCATCAATGCCCTGCGTTCGGACACACGCGCCATGATTCTAATTACCCATTACCAGCGTCTCCTCGAACATATCGAACCGGACAAAGTGCACGTTCTTTCGGAAGGCCGGATTGTTGAGACCGGCGGCAAAGAGCTGGCGTTGGAGCTTGAGAAAAAGGGCTATGCCACTTTCGAAAAGCAGGACGCCGCCACCATGACGGCAAGCACGTGATCCAGGATTGCAGGCAATGAACAAAACCACACCCATCGGCAACGAATATCTGGAACGCTATCCGGAATGGCGGAAAAGCCTTCCTGGAACCGACCTCGTCTGGCTTGCAAAAATGCGCGAGGACGCCTTCCAACGCTTTGCCGAAAGCGGTTTTCCAACGCCCAAGACCGAAGCGTGGAAATACACGAATCTCAATCCCCTTGCGAAAAACGTCTTCGCGCCCAAGACCGGATTTTCCGAAACGATTAGCGCAGATGATCTTCCGTTAGAGGCTCAAGATGGGCTTTCGGCACACCACCTTGTTTTCATAAATGGAAAATACGCTCCGCCAGGGCCGGCGGCGACACCGCTGCCAGAAGGCGTCCGCCTTCTAAGCCTTGGCGACGCTCTGAAAACGATACCGGATTTAATGGCCGAGCTTCTGACCGAGAATGCAAAACCGGAGGCCCCGGACTTACGCAATATAAACACGGCCCTTATGACGGAAGGCGCGGTCCTGCTGGTTGAACCCGGCGTTCAGCTGGAAAAACCGGTGCATTTTTTCTTCCTTGCTACAGAGGAAGCCGGCGACGCAGCGATGCACCTTCGAAATCTGGTTGTCCTCGGCAAAGGAAGCACGGCCACCGTCCTCGAAAGCTATCTTGGAACGGGGCAAGCCGGCTATTGGACGAATGTTGTGACGGAAATCGCCGTCCATGACGATGCCCGCCTCCATCATTACAAATTTCAGAATGAGGCTGCCGCCGCCTATCACATCGCCGCGACCACCGCAAAAATAGGCGAGCGTGCCGTTTACGACAATTTTATCATGTCGCTGGGGGGCAGCCTCTCGCGAAACGATATTTTTGCGCTTCTGGACGGCAGTGGCATCGATTGCCGGTTAAACGGGGTCAACCTCGCCCGAAACCGGCAACACATGGATACGACAAGCGTCATCGACCATAAAAAACCCGGCAGCAGCAGCAGCGAAACCTACAAAAACGTCGTGGACGATCACGCAAAAACGGTTTTCCAGGGCAAGGTTATCGTTCGCCCCGACTCCCAGAAAACGTCGGCCCATCAGTTAAACCGGAATCTTCTTCTTTCGGATGACGCCAGCGCAAATGCAAAGCCCGAACTTCGCATTCATGCCGATGACGTCAAATGCAGCCATGGCGCCACCATCGGCGAATTGGACGAACAGGCGCTTTTCTATTTTTGCTCCCGGGGGATTTCCGAAAACATCGCGCGCAGCCTTCTGACCGAGTCCTTTCTTGCCGAACTGGTTGATGCGGTCGAAATCCCCGCCATTCGCGAAAAAATGCGCCAGGCGATCACCGCTTGGCTGGCACAGGCCGGGCCGATTGGGGGCCGCCCATGACGCAACCGGTCGCCACGATGACGGACCTGCAAACGCCGCCCTTCGACGCCTTGCGCGCCCGGGGGGATTTCCCAATCTTGAAAACGACAGCCCATGGGAAGCCGCTCGTCTTTTTGGACAGCGCCGCCAGTGCCCAGAAACCCCGCCAGGTAATCGAGGCAATCACGCATGTCTATGAGGCGGAATACGCAAACATCCATCGCGGCGTCTATGAATTGTCTGAAAAGACAACGGCGGCTTTTGAAAATTCCCGCGAGAAGGTGCGTGCCTTCCTGAACGCCCGTGAAAACCGCGAAATTATCTTCGTCCGCGGCGCAACGGAAGGGATCAACCTGGTCGCGCAAACCTATGGAAAGCGCTTTCTGAAGGAAGGCGACGAGATTGTCCTTTCCGTTCTCGAACACCACTCAAACATCGTTCCCTGGCAGATGTTGCGGGACATGACCGGCGTCGTTCTGCGCGTCGTGCCCGTGAACGATGCCGGAGAAATCGAGGTTAAAGCCTATGAAAAGCTTCTAAATGCGCGCACCCGCCTGGTCGCGATGACCCAGGTTTCAAACGCAATTGGAACGGTGACGCCAATCCAGAAAATCATCCGCCTGGCCCATGAAAAGGGCATTCCGGTTCTCGTCGATGGTTGTCAGGCCGTCCCCCATCAAAAGGTGGACGTTCAAGAACTCGATTGCGATTTTTATGTGTTTTCCGGCCACAAGCTTTACGGGCCCAGCGGCATCGGGGTTCTTTATGGAAAAGCCCGGCATCTCGAAGCGATGCCGCCCTATCAAGGCGGCGGCGACATGATCCGCTCGGTGACCTTCGAAAAAACGGATTACGGCCCCCTTCCCCATAAATTCGAAGCCGGCACGCCGCATATCGCGGGCGCCATCGGCTTAAGCGCCGCCATTGACTACGTCGAGGAACTTGGGCTTTCGGCAATCAAGGCTCATGAACAAAATCTCCTTCGTTACGCGACGGAACGGCTTTCCGCCATCGAAGGGCTTCGGATTATCGGAACGGCAGCAGAGAAAAGCAGCATCCTCTCTTTCACCCTGGCCGCCGCCCACCCTCATGACATCGGAACAATCCTGGACGGCGAAGGCATTGCCATTCGGACCGGCCATCACTGCGCCCAGCCGCTGATGAACCGTTTTGGCGTACCGGCAACGGCACGGGCCTCCTTCGGGCTTTACAACACAACTGAGGACGCCGACGCCCTGGTGGCCGGTCTCCACAAAGTTCTGGAGATATTTGGCTGATGTTCGATTTGAAGGACCTTTATCAGGAAGTCATTATCGATCACAGCAAGCGGCCACGGAATTTCGGCAAGCTGGCCGGGGCCAACCGCGAAGCGGAAGGTTACAACCCGCTTTGTGGCGATCAGCTGACGGTCGAATTGATCCTTAAGGACGGCATCGTGAAGGACGTCGCCTTCGAGGGCACCGGCTGTGCCATTTCAACAGCGTCCGCATCTTTGATGACGGACATGGTGCGCGGAAAAACGGAAGTGGAAGCACAGGAAATATTTCGCCGGTTTCAGAATCTGGTGACCCGGAAAGATCCACCAACGGAAGACGACCTTTTAAAACTGGAGAAACTTGCCGTACTGACGGGCGTGCGTGTGTTTCCCTCACGCGTGAAATGCGCAACCCTGGCCTGGCACACCCTCGCCGCCGCACTAAACGGGCGAGAAAAAACCGTAAAAACAGAATAGAGAAACCAACGATGTCTGAAATGAAAGACGATACCATTTCCCTTAAGCGGGATTGCGATGCCACCCTGATCCCTGTCGGCACGAAGCTCTCGCTTGCGGCCGGAACGCCGGTGACAATCACCCAGGCGCTTGGCGGGGCCTATACGGTCAACGTGAATGGCAACCTCGTGCGTATCGACGGCAAGGACGCCGACGCACTTGGCATAAAAGCCGATGACACCGAGATCCCAGCGACGGCGACAGAGGCTGGCAAAGCGGACCCGGAATTGCTCTGGGAACAGATGCGGACCTGCTACGACCCGGAAATTCCCGTGAACGTCGTCGATCTGGGTCTGATTTACGATTGCAAGCTATGCCTGCTGGAAAGTGGTGGCAGCCGCGCCGAAGTGACGATGACGCTGACCGCGCCTGGCTGCGGCATGGGAGACGTCATCGCCGAGGACGTACGGCAAAAACTTCTCCGCGTTCCAAACGTAAAAGAAGCGCATGTTGAAATCGTTTTCGACCCCCCCTGGGACCCGAGCAGGATGTCAGACGCGGCTCGTCTTGAGGTTGGATTCTTTTAGGAAAGGCATGTTGATGTCGACAAAAACCATCGTGACGATCACGGACGCCGCCGCCAGGCGGATGAAGGAACTGCTTGCCCGCAAGCAGGAAACACCCGCCCGTGGCTTGCGGGTTAGCGTGACGAACACCGGGTGTTCCGGCCATTCTTACAAGATGGAATATACCGATGCCGCCCAGCCAGGCGATGAAACCGTCGAAGACAGAGGCATCACGATTTTCATCGATCCCGGTGCCATGATGTTTCTGATTGGCAGCGAAATCGACTATGTCGAAGACCAGTTTCAGTCGGGTTTTATTTTCAAAAACCCAAACGCCACGGCAACTTGCGGCTGCGGCGAATCTTTCAGCGTTTAACTTTAAACCCCGGCCGGAGCGGTGGAACCGAAGCGCGCTGGAACGGCATCAAGACTGGCACCATGCGGGCGGGCACGTTTGACCACATCCAGGGCCTCAAGCAGAATTTCCGCACCAGCCCCATGCCGGGACGCCCCTTCGCTTAGACATTGCCGCCAGGCCCTGGCCCCCGGAACACCGTTAAAAAGACCGGTGAGATGCCGCGTAATCCGACCGATGGGGACACCTTTCCCTATCTCGGCTTCAAGGTAAGGCCGCATCGCGCACACGATATCCTCGCGCGAAGGGGGCGGCGTCGTTTCGCCATAAAAGCAACGATCGGCCTCGGCCAGCAAATAGGGATTTTGGTAAGCCGCCCGTCCGATCATCACGCCATCGACATGGGACAAATGGGACGCGGCGTCTTCCAGGTTCTCAACACCGCCGTTCAGGACAATTTCAAGATCGGGAAAATCCTTTTTCAGGCGATAAACGACGTCATAACGAAGCGGCGGCACAGAACGGTTTTCCTTCGGGCTTAGGCCCTGAAGATAGGCCTTGCGGGCATGGACAATCAGGGTCCGGCATCCCGCCGCCGCCACCGCCGCGACGAAGCCGGTCAGAAAGTCGTAATCGTCATGGGCATCGACGCCAATCCGGGTCTTGACCGTAACCGGAATCCCGACGGCCTCACCCATGGCGCGCACGCAATCGGCGACCCGTTCGCGCTCCAGCATCAGACAGGCGCCAAAACGCCCCCGCTGGACCCGATCGCTGGGGCAGCCAATGTTGAGGTTAATCTCGTCATAGCCAAAATCTGCGCCGAGCCGGGCCGCAGCAGCAAGGGCGTCCGGATCCGAACCGCCAAGCTGGAGAGCCAGCGGGCGTTCGTCCGGGTGGAAGCCAAGAAAACGCATTCGATCCCCATGGAGGATCGCGCCCGTCGTCACCATCTCCGTATAAAGCAGCGTGTGCCGCGAAATCTTCCTCAGGAAATAGCGATCATGGCGGTCCGTACGCTCCATCATCGGCGCAACGGAAATGCGCCGGGAAGGAAGGGCCATTTTCACAAAATCGTCTCCGGTTTCACGCATGGACGCGAATTTGCCCGGCCCCCCGTGGAAAGGCAACCGGGAAGAATCGCTTCTTGACCCGTAGGACGTTTTAGGATAATATTCCTATGATTCAGAACGCAACCGGAGAAGGCTTCATGTCCAAAAATTCAGCCATACCAAAGGCCATACCCGCCCTACCAAAAACATCCCTACCGGACAGACCGCCGCCCCACCCCGTCCTGGAAAGCCCCTTGCCAAAGCTGGAAATCCGCAAAACCGACCCGCAAGGGGCTGGCCATTTCGGCGCACGCCGGAATGGCGGCCGACGCAAACATCTGGGAATAGACCTCGTCGCCCCCCCCGGCACACCGGTCACAAGCCCCCTTGATGGAACCGTTACCCGCCTCGGCTGGCCCTATGGCGACGATCCGAGCTATCGCTATGTCGAGGTCACAACCGGGACCGGCCTGGTTGCAAGGCATTTCTATGTCGCGCCCAGCGTCACCCTTGGCGAGACGGTCACCGCCGGAAAGAGCTGCCTCGGCACGGTTCAGGACCTGACCAAACGCTACCCGCACATCACCAACCATCTGCACCTTGAAATACGCCAGGCAGACGATCCGGCCCGGCGGGATCACCGCCCCCGGGACGCCAATGGCCAAACAGCCAATCTCTACAAGACCTATCCGGTCATCGACCCCACATATCTGCTTCCAAAACAGGCTTGAGAGGGCGTCGGCTTGCGGGGACATCGGCTTGCGGGCATTCTAGGCACGTCATCCCTCCCCTCTCTCCGAAGGTCTTCCCGCCCATGACAACGATTTCAGAAACCCTTGGTGAATTTGCCGCCGGCCTTCGGGATGACGCCATCCCTTCAGATGTCCGCGCACGTGCGCGCGCGCTTATTCTCGATGCGGTCGGCATCGCGCTGGCCTCAAACCACTTTGATTTTGCAGAAAAAACCCTGCGCGGCCTGAGCGCATTTTCCACCGATGGCAGCGCGCCCATTATCGGCCGAAAAGAACGCCTGCCCCTGCGCGACGCCGCCGTGATGAACGGGCTTCTGATCCACGGGCTTGATTACGACGACACCCATGTCGCGGGCATCGTCCATCCAACGGCCAGCGCCTTTCCCGCAGCCCTTGCCGCCGCCACTCTGGTCGGGGCCTCCGGACGCGAAATGCTGACCGCTTTTATTCTCGGCATCGAGGCCAGCGCCCGCATCGGCGCGGTGGCGAAGGGTGGCTTCCACCAGGTGGGTTTCCATCCCACCAGCGTCGCCGGCATTTTTGGCTGCACGCTGATCGCGGGCCGGCTTTTCGGGCTGAACGCGAAGGAATTCGCCATGGCCCAGGGGGTAGCGCTCAGCCTCGCTTCAGGCAGCATGGAATTCCTCGAAGACGGTGCCTGGACAAAACGCCTGCACCCGGGTTGGGCGGCATCGGCGGGGCTGACCGCCGCCATGCTGGCAAAGCACGGCTTTGTCGGCCCCGGCCAGGCCTATGAGGGCCGTTTCGGCCTCTACAAATCCCATCTTGGCCCGGAAGAGAAAAATTGCGATTACGAAATTGCGACGGCAGGTTTAGGAAAAGTGTGGGAGTTGCAGAACGTCGCGACAAAACCCTACCCGGCCTGTCACTTCACCCATGCCTGCATCGACGCCGCCATCGCGTTGCGCAGCAAACCGGATTTCCGGGTAGAAGACATCGCGCATGTTCGCGCCCTGGTGCCAAAAGAAGTCATCACCACCGTCTGCGAACCGCTTGCCAACAAGCAAAGCCCTGCCAACGCCTATGAGGCCCAGTTCAGCGTTCCTTATCTGACGGCCCTCGGCTTCCTGCGCGAACGCTTTGGGTTGAACGATCTGACACCGGACGCCCTTGGCGACGCCGCCATCCTCGCCCTGGCCAAAAAGGTGGCTTACGAAGCCGACCCGAATTCGGGTTTCCCGAAATATTATTCCGGCGAATTAATCGTCACGCTTAAGGACGGACGCCAAATTTCCCACCGCGAACACCAGAACCGGGGCTGTGCCGACCGCCCCCTAACGACAGACGACATTCGCGAAAAATTTCTGGCAAACGCCACGATAACCGTGAGTACCACGCAAAGCGAAGCCATGGCCGCCAGCATCGACGCCATCGAGGATTGCAAGCGCGCCAGCGACCTCGGCGAAGCCCTCGCCGGATAGTGGTGCGCCGCTGACTTGAGGGCTCCCTCGGGTCAAGTGAATATGCTTCTGGGCCTTCGCCATGTCCCGCACCAGCGCAAAATCCGCATTAGCCAGAGCGAGACGATGCCTGTAAGCGCCATCATCCTGAATCCCTGAAATCTCATGTGACGCATTGGTGCAACACCAGTGATACAAATGCCCGGCAAAAGCATCCAAGGCCGCAATAGCATTAAACGCCAGACGGACATCTCCATAACCTTCACGCAGTTCCGCCATGTTGGGATGAACAATCCGCTCCAGATGCTCTCGGACGTCCATCGGATCACCTTTTCCCAGATGGACCAGCGGTTCGCGTCCTACGTCGGGCTCGCTTCGGCTTGGCGGCAGCCTCCAGCGGTGCAACCATCTTCTCATAAAGGCCGAGCAGGTGTTCGACACGCGCCTGGTCTGAGGCGAAGCCGGAACGACGGTAGAGCCGATCCACAGTGCGGTCGAGAGCCTGGTGTGCCTTGCGCAGATTGGCGGGCATCAAGTCAGGATCATAAAGATCGGCAAGCGTTGCGCCGGGATGGGCGGCGCGAGCGTCGAGGATGGCTTGGGCCAACGGCTCCAGCTTGTCGAGCCTGGTCTGGCTTACCGGCGGCAGCGGGAAGGTGTTGTAAATCACGCCGATACCGTACTGATACCGGCTCTCTAGTCGTCCGCCAATAAATTTTACCCACGACATATGCATGGCCGATGTCAGAATGGCGAAGGTCGGCAAGCCGGCGTTGGGGAGAAGACGTAGCTTGTTGCTGGGGATGGTTGGCGGCTCCAGCCAGCCAATGGGCACATATTCGCGACGCTCAGAACTCACCTCTGGAATGGCCAGAAATGGTGAAATCGGAACCACGTTCACGTGATACAAAGTTGGTGTCATCGCAAGGGCCTGGGTCGGCTTGCTCTTGCTTGCTAAACGGAAGGCCCGAACAGCTGCAATTCTCTCTCTAACTCTTGGAAGTTTCTTTAATGTTTCAGGCGCAGCGTTGTGAAGAGCAAGAATCCAGCGGTCGCCTCCATTGAGAAATTCCTTGCTGCCGACGTAGGGGCGGAAGAATGGTGCGGCACCGGGCTCCTCCATGAGGAGTACATTTTTCTCTTCTTCTGAAAATATGAAATATCCCCCGTCAATGGGCTTAGAACCGATGATCAACTTTGGAAAGCCATTAATCGGTCGCGCGGCTTCTTTCACAACGACATGCGGGTTCGCCAAACCGCTCACATCAAACAGATAGGGCGACAACGCCGCATGAATGCTCTCATGAGGGTCGCCATTGATGTCGTCATAGGAAAAAAGGCGTTTTTCCGGCGGAACGTTCGTGGCTTTGGCGAGCCCGATGATGACCACATGCACATGCGCCTTGCCGCGCGCGTCTGAGCCCCACGCGAAGGTTCGATGCGCGAAGGCAATTTCCAGCTTACAGCGATCGAATAAGATCGGCCAAAGCTGCGCAACCTGCTCGCCCTGGATGATGGAGTTGGTCGCCACAAAACCGATACGGGCAGATCCCTTTCGCACATATTTACCCGCCGTGAGGAACCAGGCGGTTACATAGTCCAGCGTGCCCCCGCTCTTGCCTAAGGCGGCGATGCGGCGCACTTGGGCACGCTGTTCCTCGCTTTGATACTTTGCGCCAACGAAAGGTGGATTGCCGAAAATGTAGGAACATTCTTCCGGCGGCAACAACGCTGTCCAGTCGGTTTCCAGCGCGTCGCCGTGAACGATATGCGGCGACTTCTTCAGGGGTATGCGCACATAGGTTTTCCCGAACTCCAGGCTGAGCCTGTTGTTCATGATGTGGTCCATCATCCACAGCGCCGTTTCCGCGATACGGGCGGGAAATTCACCGATTTCAATGCCGAAGAACTGATCAACGTCGATCACCGACAGGGTCTCGGCCAACACGTCCAACTGGCGTCCGGTATAGATTTCCTTCATCACCTCGATTTCCAAGGCGCGCAATTCGCGATAGGTGATGATCAGGAAGTTGCCACAGCCGCAGGCCGGATCGAAGAAGCGCAAATGTCCGAGCGTTTCCTGGAACTTCAGCAGGTCGGGGCGACGGCGGCTATCCCTGCGGGATTTCAGGCGCTTGAATTCGGCTCGAAGACCATCAAGAAACAGTGGTTCAATCACCTTCAGGATGTTTTTCTCGGTGGTGTAGTGCGCGCCCGCCGCCCGCCGTTCGGCCTTGTCCATCACCGACTGGAAGAGCGAGCCGAAGATTGCGGGCGAGATACCGGACCAATCGAACCGACAGGTATCAATAAGCCGTTTGCGCATCTCCGCATCGAACGACGGAATCAAAAGCGGTTCACGGAAAAGGTCGCCGTTCACGTAGGGAAACCTGTCCAGGTCGGAATCGAGGTTCTTTGGCCGGCTATCCTCCGGCGTGTTCAGTGTTTGAAACAACTGGGCGAGCCAACCGCCAAGGTCAGAGCCATCCTCGCGGGTCCGGTTCTCAAGAAGATCAAGGAAGCTATCGCGCGGTTCAAAAATGCCGGTATCGTCAGCAAAGAGGCAGAAGACGGTCCTGACGAGGAACTGTTCGAGATCGTGGCCAGTGTAGCCCGCAGCATCAAGAGCATCGTGGAGTTTGCCCACAAGTTCGGATGCCTTGATGTTGACCGGGTCCTGGTCTTTGAAGGAACGCTTCTGAACCCCGAGAATGAACCCGAACTTCTCGACATGCTTGGGCAGGTCGGCGAGGGATATGGAAATCTCATCTCCCTCTTCGAGATCGTAAAGCTCAAAGGTTTGAAAATCGCTCAGCAAGATGTACCGAGGCAGGTCCGCATCTTTGAGGCCCGGAAAGTAATTAAATGCCTGGGTCTTGGCTTTCTTCAGATCGCGACCAAGGCTCTTCTGTTCCACCAGAACCACGCCTTTCCAGAAGAGGTCGATGAAACCACGTTTATCGCCAAGGTTTTTGACCGGTTCCTCAAATGTCGCAACACGGCGCACCGGGACTCCGAAAACTTCGAAGAAATCCCGGTAAAAGAGTTGCGTCTGCCCTTTCTCGTAGCCTTCCCCCGCCCAGTCCTTTGCGAAGGCTGCGGCACGGGCGCGGATTTCGTTCCATGACAGGCGCATAAATTGGTTCCCTTGTGTTTCCGTTAATGACCGTTACGCCGCCGGCGAAAGCCACTCAACTTTAATCCGGTCCGCCTTCTTCATCGCCTGGGCAAGGTCGTAGGCTGCCTGAAGGCGGAACCAGATGTCCGCACTGCCGCCGTCACGCTGAGCCCTAAAGGCTCCAAACAATCGTGGCGGACAGACAGGCCCGGATGGGGCGGGTTCTTCATTGCCATCTCTTGATTGCCATGTCCTGGCCCTCCTAATGATAATCGATCAAATCCACATCGCAGGCGCATTGCAAGGTCCTTGCTGCGATTTTTGGGTGAGGCGTGGTAAAAACAACCCATGACGAACGGGAAAGAACGCGACACGATCCCGACCGGTGATCTGCGGCGACCGGTTGCAGCCTGGTGCCTTTACGATTGGGCTAACTCTGCCGTTCCAACAATCATCCTGACCTTCGTCTTCGCCCCCTATTTCACCCAGGCCGTCGCCGCCGACCCGGTAACGGGAACGGCCCTTTGGGGACAGACGCTTACCCTTTCGGCGCTTCTGATCGCCGTGCTCAGCCCGTTCCTCGGTGCCTTTGCCGACAAGGGCGGGCGGCGCAAGCCATGGCTTGGCTTCTTCAGCGCCCTCGCCTGCCTTACAACCGCCGGTCTGTGGTTCGTGCGCCCAATGGCCGATGATATCTTTTTAGCCCTTGGCCTGCTTGTCGTCGTCAATCTCGGCTTCGAACTGGCCATTGTTTTCTACAATTCCATGCTGCCATCCTTCGTGCCGCGCCGCCTGCTTGGGCGCGTTTCCGGCTGGGGCTGGGGCGTCGGCTATGCGGGCGGGCTCAGCTGCCTTGCCATCGCGCTTGTCGGGCTCGTTCAGCCAGAAACGCCGCCTTTCGGCCTCGACAAGGAAACCGCCGAACACATCCGGGCCGTCGCGCCCCTCGCCGCGATTTGGCTTGGGCTTTTTGCGCTGCCCATCTTCTTCTTCACCCCGGACCAGCCCAGAACCGGCCTGCCCTTTCGCAAAATATTGCGCGAAGGCTGGACCGAAGTCCTGGGCACGTTGCGCATGGTACGGCGTTACCCTTCGATCGCCTGGTACCTGCTTGCCCACATGATTTACACCGACGGCATCAACACCCTGTTCCTGTTCGGTGGCATTTATGCCGCCGTCGTCTTCCAGATGAACATGGTCGAAGTGCTGACCTTCGGGATCGCACTGAACGTGACGGCGGGTATCGGGGCTACGGCCTTTGCCTGGCTCGACGACTGGATCGGAGCGCGGCGTGTCATCGCCATTGCCTTGGTCGCACTGACGCTAACCGCCACCGCTATTCTTTTTGTCCAATCGAAGGATGTGTTCTGGGGCCTGGGTCTTCTGCTGGGGACGTTCTTCGGCCCGGTGCAATCGGCCAGCCGCTCGCTCATGGCTCGGCTAGCGCCCGAAGGCATGCAGTCGCAAATGTTCGGTCTTTATTCGCTCACCGGCAAGGCCACGGCCTTTGTCGGGCCGGCCCTGTTCAGCCTCGTCGTGATCCTCACGGAAAGCCACCGCGCCGGCATGGCGACAATCCTGCCTTTTTTCCTGGTCGGCCTTTTGCTGTTGCTAAAAGTGCGTGATCCCTGATGCGAAGCCGCTACAAAATTCTTACGTATCGACGACGTCGTAATATTTAATGGATGGGGCAGCGCGCAGCATGCTGCCCAGCTTCTCCATGTCGCCACGTTCCGTCCGCCAGGCAATGTAGGCTTCATGGTCGGCGCGGGTTTCCCATTCTTCATAAACAACAACGTCAGCCGGCTGATCTTTATCGACCAGCATATGAATTTTCAAAGCCCCCTTGTGCTTGCGCGTCTCAGGCAACATGGATTGAAGCGCCGCTTTGTATTCATCGGCTTTGCTTTCATCGAATTGAATATGGAGCAACACAACAACAGCCATCACGTATCCTCCTATCATTTCCAATTTCAGGCTGGCGGCATCCCCGGATAATTGGCAATCTCCGTGTGCACATCGTCCCATGGAAAGGCACTGTCTGTATAGATTGTCATTTGCGCCTTGAAGTTCTTCGGGTCATCAAGGCTGGCGGCGCGGAAAATCACCACACCTGGAAAGCCCGAACTTATGGTAAACAATGGCGAACCGCATTCCGGGCAAAACCCTCGTGCCATGTCACTGCCACCATCGGACTTGTAGTGGTAGTACTTGGGAGTTCCTGTGGTCTTAAAGACGGTTTCCGACACGCCAATCACGGAAGCGTGCGCCGCCCCGCTGAACTGCTGACAGTCCCGGCAATGACACGTCAAAGTTAAGGCCGGATCACCCGTATATTCGTAACGAATGGCGCCGCACTTGCAGCCGCCCATCAGACAAAGATCTCCCATGATTTATCCCTCCATTTATCGGTGATCTATTTGAAATAGCTCTAATGTGATGAGCTTATTTTTAAAATTTCGGGCAGTTCAAACCAGAAAAACTGCCCGCATATTCCCTCAAGGCAATTGCAGGACCGCAATCAGGCGGCGTTGAGGACCTTCAACAGGGCCTCGGCAACAGGACCGGAGGACGCTGGGTTCTGTCCCGTAATCAGCAGACCGTCTTGAACGACGTGGGGAATGAAATCCCCATCCTTCTGAAACTTTCCACCGACTCGCTGCAACTCGTCTTCAAGGAGAAAAGGAACAACTTCGGTCAGGCCGACAGCCGCCTCTTCCGAATTGGTAAATCCGGTAATGGATTTATCACGAACAAGGGGCTCGCCATCTTTGCCTCTGGCCTTTATCAAAGCGGCGGAAGCGTGGCAAACGGTGGCGATGGGCTTCCCGGCCTCATGGAATGATTCGATCAATTTGATGGAGTTTTGATCGTCGGCAAGATCCCACAACGGGCCGTGCCCACCAGGATAAAACACGGCATCAAAATCGCTTTGATTGACTTCGTCCAGCCGTACCGTGTTCTTCAAGGACTCCTGAGTTTTCTGGTCTTTATCCAGGCGCACGGTGGCATTGGTCGCGAAGTCCGGGGCTTCACTGTTGGGGTCTAGCGGCGCTTCTCCGCCCTTGGGGGTGGCAAGGGTGACGTCAACGCCAGCATCAATCAAGGCGTAGTATGGCGTCGCAAATTCTTCCTTCCAGTAGCCGGTTTTGTTTCCAGTATCCCCCAGGCGATCATGGGAAGTTAGAACAATGAGAACTTTCGCAGGCATGTTAGGGAACTCCTCGTAGCGGGTTAATTCCATTAGGAGAAACGTAGTCCTAAGATAAAAAATGATTTAGAGCTCATTACTCAAAAGAGTGTTGCCAGAGAGCAACAATGCCCATTGAACAACAATGACCTTCGCAATCCTGGCCTTTTCGGTGAAGTGTCAGTAAACCCGCTTAAAATTCAGCCCCTTGTGCGCAAAAATTCGAAATTCAGCCGTTACATTTCGACAAACTTTGCAATTTCCTCAATGCACTTTTCGTCGGAAAGACTGACCTTTTCGGGCGGAACATCGACTCCACGTTGGCACGCGGGACGTGCCCTTATAATACCCATCCAGCGCTGCAAATGCGGAAGACCATCGACAGATACGCCGGACCAGTCGTGGCCGCGGACCCAACACCAATTGGCGATATCGGCAATAGAATAATCGCCTGCCAACCACT
This sequence comes from Rhodospirillaceae bacterium, assembly GCA_002746255.1. Taxonomy (NCBI): domain Bacteria; kingdom Pseudomonadati; phylum Pseudomonadota; class Alphaproteobacteria; order Rhodospirillales; family Rhodospirillaceae; species Rhodospirillaceae bacterium. The sequence continues at coordinate 43,330 of NVWO01000012.1, forward strand.
CGCTTTCGCCAAGGCGCGTATTCAGCGCTTCAAACAGCCTGCGGCTCTCATTTTGATAACGATCGATAGCCGGCTGGTATGTTTCGAAAAAATAGCGATAGAAGACATTGGCCTGGCCCATCATCGGCCCGATCCCGCCCATTTGGAACATAAGCCACTGGATGACATTGGACCGGCCTTTAAAATCGGTTGGCAGCAATTTTCCGGTTTTCTCCGCGAGGTAGACCATGATCGCCCCGCTTTCAAAGACCGCAAAATCGTCTTCGTCGCGATCGACAATCGCAGGAATGCGCCCGTTCGGATTGATTTTTAGGAACCAATCCTGTTTTTGATCAAGCGCGGAGAGTTCCAGGGCGTGCACAATATAAGGGAAGCCCAAGTTCCTCCAATGTGACGGAAGCTTTATACCCGTTGGGGGTTCTCACCGTATAAAGGTCAATCAATTTTCGCTATCTTTTCGTCCTGATAAAATACGGATTCCTGCACCATTTCTCTGATCCATCATCAGCCAGCAGGAAACCTTTCCATATATCCTCCGGAAGAAACACATCCATTCGGTTCATGCTGTGTTGCCTGACGGCAACAATCGGATATGAAAGGCGACCCGTTTTTCTCACCCTTCAATCCATCCGCCGATATGCCGATCGCTCAAGATTAAACCGGCGCAAATCCTACTTGAAACGCTCGACAAGAAAGTCGAAGAGAACGCGCAACCGGTACGGCATGTACTCCCTGTCCGGGTAGACAAGGTAGGTAATTGTAGGAGGAATTTCGTAGTCCTCCAGCACAACTTCCAGCCGTCCGGCATCGATCGCATTGCGCACATACATATCAGCTAGGCGGACGACCCCAAGGCCGCGCAATGCTGCGTTTACTAAGGCCGGCCCGGAATTGCTGGACCAACGCCCCTTGACCTTGACCTCATACTCACCGGCTTCATTCTGAAACATCCAGGGAAGCCCTTTGCCTTGAAAGCAATTATGCGCACGCAAGTCTTCGGGTGTCTCGGGCTTACCGTACCGATCAAAGTATTTTGAAGATGAACATACAACCATGCGCATGGAGGTCAGTTTCCGGGAAATCAGATCAAGGTCGCCGGGGGAGCGATGGCGGACCGCAAGGTCGTAGCCTTCCGCGCTCAAATCGACCAATCGGTTGGAAATGTTGAGGTCTATTTTAATCTGGGGATATTCCAACGCGAAATCGGCAAGCGCCACGGCAACCTCCTCCTCCCCGAAGATGCCCCCGGCGGAGACCTTGACCTCTCCGACCACGAGTTTCTGTTGGTTGGCCATTTCAATTTCCAAATCATCGAATTGGCCAATGATATCAACAGCTTTTTCGTAATATTGACCCCCGATTTCGGTCAAGTTAACGCGGCGGGTCGTGCGGTGAAGCAATCGAATCCCTAGATGAGCCTCCAGCGAGGCCACCCTTCGGCTCACATAAGAGGTAGACACGCCCAAGGCATCCGCGGCGGCGGAGAACCCCCCATGGTCAACAACGGCAATGAATTCAATCAAGCCTATCAGGCTTTTCACTACCCCTCCTCGGCAATAATGCCATAAAATACTGTCACAATTACGTTCTTGATGACACGAGCCGTTCCTGGAAAATGCGATGAAGCAGGACAACTCCTAGTTCGTTGGTGGTCATAATCATAGCAGGAGTTGATACGTCTGCAGTGGGTCACGAACGGAAAAACAGTTGGGTGAGCTACTCCCCATTCGTTGGACAGGTTCTCGGGTAATTTAAGCTATTCTCCGGGCCTGCCGATCGGGTTTCATGTTCCGCTCGTTACCCTACCAGGGCTATCGGGTGGAGGTCCGGGCTTACGCCCGGGCCGGAAGCCAACAGCCTTTCTCGGTATACACTGACTGGCGTCTCTCCGCCATGGGCGCTGTGAGGCCGCTGATGGTTGTAGAAGGCCATCCATTTTCCGATCCCCTGGCGGTTGGCCTGGAGCGTGAGAAAAGGGAGTTGACGCTTTCACTGCCGCCAACGTTGCCTGCCCCGATCCCGGACAAAAACCTGATGGGTTTATACCGGCCTAAAGTTCGGGAACTTGCCTCAACGATCTAAGATGAGCCAATCCAGGCTGCGGCAATTGAAACATTGCAAACCCTGATTGACCGGGTAGAGGTCAGCCCCGACCTTCTATCGGATGGCGTTTGCGCCCGGCTTTACGGCGATGTCGCGGGACTTGTTGTGTTGGAAAGCGCATATGAAAAAGACCAGAAAGACGGGTTTCGTCTCTCTGGTCTTAAATGTCAGTTATCGGTGGTTGCGGGGGCTCGCAACCACCGATATCTAACCATCATGGATATAGAGGTGTGACGAATGCGGGATATGGTGGGATCAAGCGGGATTACGTGGGATATTGGGCTCCAAATCGCATTAATTATAGTCTTTACCCGTCTATCAGTTGGGAAATTACGCCGCTTCACGGAGGGTTAGTCGTGTCTAAATACCAAACCATGTCCAAGGGCCTAAACCAGTCAACAAGCTTGGCCAAGCAACTCAGCAAGGCCGCTGGAGAATCCTTCGTCACCTACCGCCTGTCGCGGAAGGGCTGGCTGGTGATAAACGCAAATTCAGGTGTCCAGAACATGCCCAACTTCGACCTCATCGCTATGAAGGACGACCGCCGCGTGACCGTTCAGGTGAAAACGGGACGGGACCCGTCGCATATCTCCATGGCGGGGACTTATCGGGAGGACGGGATTTACTTCAACACCAAGGACGGCCCAAAAGCCGACGTAGTGGCGTTCGTACGGCTGGACCCGAGCGGGAAAGATGACGTTTTTTTCGTTCCAGTAAGGAGAGCCAACACCATCGCCAAGGCCTTGGCCAACAGCGAAGCCAAGATCAAGCGTGCCCGAGGCTCATCCCTCCATTTTCCGATCTGGGCCCGGGTGAAGGGGGCCACCAAAAGAAAGCATGGCCAAAGGGCTATGGCGAAAGTTCTGCCTTTTCGCGACGCGGATATTTAATGAGGAGGCCGACGGTTCAATCTCGCCCACGAGCACCAGCCTTTCCGAAGTTTTCAAAAACCCCTCATACCACTTTCGCACCACTTGCCAGAAAGTTTCTATGGCAATAACCACTGGCATCATCATCAACATGCACAACATAATTCGTCTGTGACTGAGTTTTAATTGTCGCAAAATCCCGCGAACGCGTCTTGAACAATTTTTTCCAAGGCCATGACTTCATCATCTGTCATTGCCTCAAATTCTTTTTGTCGCCGCCTATTCGGCAACACGCCGTCATGCTGGCGGGTGAACATGATGAAATCTCCGGCTAGACGATCGGACAGCTCAACCACATTCATAATCTGTCGCAACGCCTTATCGTATCGACGCAGGCAGTCGATTTCGCGCGGCAGATCGCACTCAACCGTATGTCGCACACAAGCGTAAATAAACTCCGCCTCGGCGGTGCAATCAAAATAGCGGTAGAGATCGGCGGTGTCGTTTAACACCTCCACATTACGACCTGCCGTTGGTCGCCACTCTATAAATTCCATCAACGGCGCAGAATGCCCTTGGAGGGTCGCCTTATAATCGTCAATTCGGTCAAGCATGACAGAAGAAACTGGGAACACCATGCCCGCTGGCGTGAACTTTCGTTCCGCCAAAACGTGGTGGATAAGGCAACGATGTAATCGGCCATTTCCATCCTGCAATGGGTGGATATAGACAAACCCAAAGGCTAAAGCCGCCGCCTGTAAGACAGGATCAAGGTCGGATGGTCTCATTCGATTATTGCACCCGTTGAGACCATTCATAAGGTCAAGGATGTCATCGTCTCGCGCACCGATAAACTCAGGGTTCGGATCGCCAGACTGATCTCGCTCGCCTAAAAACACACCTTCGGTGCGATAGCCAATCGACGTAAAACGATCATCTGCGATGAGTATTCCATGCAGTCGGTATATTTCGGTCTGGTTGAGCGGATTCTTACCCGCTTGCTGGACGGCTTTGCCCCAACGCTCCAGCCTGTTCCTCGGCGGACGTTCTCCCTCAATCTCGAAACTGGCGCGACTATCCGCCAAAAGCATAAAGCTTGCGGCGCGGGCTATGAGGCGTGCATCTGTTTTTCCAACCGTATCGTTAGCTTTGTCGGCCAACCCTAATGACAGAAACTCTTCCAGAACTGGTGTCCGGCGAATGATGGGGCAAAATTGCTTATCCCCCAGCAGGTTATCACGCACTTTGTGCCGCTTTGACGGTTTGGCCTTTGCCGTAAAGTATGCCTTGGGGTCTAGAAGATCGACAAAGGCAACATTCGGCGCATCGGGCACATCCAGTTGATTGCCCGTCAATGTTTCATAGAGAAACCATGCGCGGCGTGATGGCACACCAGTAGGCGCGAACAGGACAAACGCCGCCATATCCTCTGACGCGATAACATCAAACACCCTCTTGAGAATCAGTAAATCCATATTTTCATGCTTGAGGGCAAAGGTGAGATGATCCCCGAAGGTTTCCCCCAGCAGGAAGCGTTTATCAAAAACCTTCCAACTCCCCTCTATTTTGGAACCACCTCGGATATGCCTTTCAGATACGCAGCAGATCGTGCGAACGGGAGCCTGCACCTCAAGAGCGCAAACGAGCGCAGACAGCCCAACAAGTCTTGTTTCATCGGGAACAAGCTTGTCCTGAAAAGTCAAAGGCGTTGCTGGTACAAAGTGCATATGTCGTAAATCTTTCGAAAATGTCGTATTTCTTTCTATTTTTCACCGTAATGTCGTAAACCGTTCTCTTCAAGCTTTGTCGTAAAACATTCGCTCCTGTCGTATTTCTTTCAGTTTTCTATGCTCTTGTCGTTTTTCTTTCGAATTCAAGGGTAATCCCCCCGCGTCCATTCTGATTCCACGCAATAAAAAACGACCCAGCAATTTCTTGCTAAGTCGTTGATATTCTTGGTTGCGGGGGTAGGATTTGAACCTACGACCTTCAGGTTATGAGCCTGACGAGCTACCGGGCTGCTCCACCCCGCGGCAGGGAAATTGTGAAGAAAATTGTTTTGCGCTTCGACGACCTGGCGGCGACCTACTCTCCCACGCCTTAAGACGCAGTACCATCGGCGCTGAGGGTTTTCACGGCCGAGTTCGAGATGGGATCGGGTGTAGGCCCCTCGCCATGACCACCAGGTCATCGAAGCACAAAACAATTCTTTCCGAGAACTGAAATTCCAAACTTCGAAATAAAGCCTATCAAAGATAGAGATGATCGAACATTGAAACTTTCGAAAATTGAAATTTCGGGTAACAAAATCTTGACCGGATTTATCCATACGCATGATGGAAACGCACCCAGAAGGGCACGATGATCAAGCCATACGAGCGATTAGTACCAGTTAGCTACACGCGTTGCCGCGCTTCCACACCTGGCCTATCAACGTGGTGGTCTTCCACGGCTCTTAAGGGAGAACTCGTTTTGAGGGGGGCTTCCCGCTTAGATGCTTTCAGCGGTTATCCTGTCCGCACTTAGCTACCCGGCGATGCAGCTGGCGCTACAACCGGTACACCAGTGGTACGTCCACCCCGGTCCTCTCGTACTAGGGGCAGCTCCTCTCAATTCTCCAAACACCCACGGCAGATAGGGACCGAACTGTCTCACGACGTTCTAAACCCAGCTCACGTACCACTTTAATTGGCGAACAGCCAAACCCTTGGGACCTGCTCCAGCCCCAGGATGTGATGAGCCGACATCGAGGTGCCAAACC
>NVWO01000013.1 GCA_002746255.1 Rhodospirillaceae bacterium
TCGTATATCCGGGGCAGCGCATTAGATGCGCCATCTCCAGTTCAAATTATCGACAAAGAAACGATGAGAGCTCAAGGCGCTGCCAATGTCTGGGACGTTATTAAGAATTTGGAAATAAATTCTGGATCGACGACCGGCAAAGGCGGCCCCAATGAAGGCGGCGGCATAGAAGGCACTGCGAACATAAACCTGCGAAACCTTGGCCAAAATGCGACATTGACGTTAATCAATGGCAAGCGTCAAGTGTCGGCGGCGACCACAACTCGAGGGGGCGGCGAATTCGTAGATATTAATTCTATACCTACCACTATGGTAGAGCGAATCGAAGTGCTTACCGATGGTGGATCAGCTTTGTATGGCTCTGATGCGATTGCCGGCGTAGTTAATATCATCATGCGAACCGATTTTGTCGGCACCGATGGCGAAGGCGGGGATAAATTTATTGATGCCCAGACCCTGGCCGATGCGGTGCAACAGTTTTGGCCTAAAGGTGGCCCCGAAGGCGAAGGCCAGCGCTTTGTAATCTTGACCGGCGGCGAGCCGGGCTTGCAGCGGGTCGCCGCAATCGGTTCGTCCACCGCCATGATAACATCCGAAATCCGCATATCTTCACAATTGCGGGCAAGCAGATAACCGCCGCCCGGACCACGCACACTTCGCACCTGCCCGCCGCGCCGCAGCTTGGCGAAGAGTTGTTCGAGATAGGAAACTGAAATTTCCTGCCGCGCGGCGATGTCGGCCAGCGCTACCGGCGCACCATTGCCATGGATCGCCAGATCGACCATCGCCATAACGGCATAGCGGCCTTTCGTGCTAAGCTTCATGACTTCTCTCCCACCACTTTTCGTTCCGTATCCGGTGCCGCTTCCGACGCCGGTTCAAGCTGCGTTTCCAATTTCGCTACGCGCGCGGCAAGTGCGTTCAGTTGGCCATGCAGACCGTCAATGGCGCCAATTGCCGGATCCGGCAAGTTCGCGGACGGCGTTCCATAGGCGCAAAAGCTGTCCGTATGACTTTCGTCCCGCGATGCAACGATGCGCGCCGGCACGCCGACCATCGTGACGCCACCCGGCACATTCTTTAGAACAACGGCGTTCGAACCGATCCGCGCACATTCGCCCACCTCAATGGGCCCAAGAATTTGCGCGCCCGACCCGACAATCACGCCGTGCTTCAATGTCGGATGCCGCTTGCCTTCTCCCCTTGAGGTGCCGCCAAGGGTCACGCTGTGATAAAGGGTGACGTCATCTTCGATTTCCGATGTTTCGCCAATCACTACCCCCATCCCGTGATCGATGAAAAACCGCTTGCCGATCCTGGCGCCCGGGTGAATTTCAATGCCCGTGAGAAAGCGTCCAACATGGGATAGCAATCGCGCCGCAAAATGAAAACCATGGCCCCAAAACCAGTGGGAAAGACCGTGGATCCGGACTGCGTGAAAACCTGGATAGGCAAAGACGACGTCAAGACGCGACCGGGCCGCAGGATCGCGGAGAAGGATGGCGTCGATTTCATCAATCAAATTCTTGAACATGAATGAGCTCACTATGCTACAATTCGTTGTTATTCATCATCAATTCTGAGCGTTGTCGACGGAATTAGTGGCGTTTATGGAACAAAGTAACCATTGAAAATCTATATTTCCTGAGTAATTAAGTCAACTATTCGATCCAATTTTCCGCAGAATAGCAATATTTTAGCGAAAATCCCCCACAGGAATACTCAGATTTAAGCGCCGCCCCATAGAGGAGCACGAGAGAGCAATGTCGGAAGTCATTTTCAACGGCCCCGAAGGCCGGATCGAAGGGCTTTATCACCATGCGAGGGACAACGCGCCCATCGCGTTGCTGCTGCACCCCTACCCTAAGCAAGGCGGCACGATGAACAACCGTGTCACCTACCGTATTCATCAAACGTTCCTGCGGCACGGCTTTTCAACGCTTCGCTTTAATTTTCGTGGCGTCGGGCGATCCCAGGGCAGCTTCGATAACGGCCCCGGCGAGTTTAGCGACGCGGCAGCGGCGCTGGACTGGATGCAAAGCCATAATCCAGGCACTCCCGAATGCTGGGTCGCGGGCTTTTCCTTCGGCGCCTGGATTGGCATGCAGCTTTTGATGCGCCGGCCCGAAATTTCCAGATTTATCTCGATCGCCCCACCGGTGAATTTGTTCGATTTCAACTTTCTGGCCCCCTGCCCGACATCCGGGCTGATCGTCCATGGCCGCCAGGACGAGGTCATTCCGGAAGAGGCCGTCGCCAAACTTGCTGCCAAGCTGATGAGCCAACGCCGCATCGACGTCGACTACCGGGTTATCCCCGGGGCCGACCATCTGTTCAGCAACAAGCTGGATCAACTGCTCAAGCACGTTGAAAACTATCTCGCCACCACCCGCGAGACCCCAGAAGCCCCCAAGGATTAGGCTTTTTCCGCTGCTTTTTCTGCGCGATGAAGAACGCCGCCCGGTGTCGGGGCATGCACGCCCGTCGTCGTCGGCAGGGACAGCGGCAACCCGCGAAGGGAACGAACCGCCAAAAAGCCAAAGGCTTCGGCCTCAAGCACATCGCCATGCCAACCGGCAACCTCGACCGGCACGACCTCGACGTTGAGCCGTTGGCGCAGGGCCGCCATCAATGCCCGGTTCCATCGCCCGCCGCCGGTGATAAACCAGCGTTCAACCGGCGAAGGAAAGTGACGTTCCCCGGCCATGGCAACGGTGGCGGCGGTAAAGGCCGTGAGAGTCGCCGCACCGTCCTCGGGTGAAAGGCCGGCCAGGGCGTCGATGGCGAACGCGTTGCGATCCAGAGATTTCGGAGGCCGCTGCCAAAAATAGGGATTCTGCATAAGCCGTTGCAGAATGGCGTCGTCCACCGTGCCGCGCATCGCCAGCCGACCGTCGCAGTCATACGGGTCCCCCGTCCTCAGCGTCATCCAGTCATTCAGCAACGCATTGCCTGGCCCGGTGTCAAATGCCAGCAGAGCGTTTCCGTCCCCGATCCAGGTCACGTTCGCAACGCCACCGAGATTCAAGACCGCCAGGGGACGCGCAAGAATTTCCGCACGCGCCAGATGATAGAGCGGCGCAAGCGGCGCCCCCTCGCCACCGGCGGCGATATCGGCCGAACGGAAATCGTTGACGACATCAATGCCCGTAAGCTTCGCCAGCAGCTTGCCGTCACCGATTTGCAGGGTTCGATGCTTTTTCGGTTCGTGCAATAGTGTCTGCCCGTGAAAACCGATAATGGCGATGTCCGAGGCCGCGCATGGCGATGCCGACAACGGCAATGCCGTCAGCAATTCCTGAACCGCCTCAGCATGCAGTTCCGTCAGTTCCCGAGAAATTTCTTCGTTTTCTCCCTTGCCGCCAAGCGCGCCGCGCAGCTTTTCGCGAAAGGCCGGGCTGTAAGGCTTCATGCAGGCGGGGCCGATTTTGGATACGCGCTCGCCATCCGTGTGGACCAGGGCGGCATCAATCCCGTCCAAAGACGTGCCGCTCATCAGCCCTAACGCCCAAACCGCTTTAAATTCTTCCATCTTCGAACCAATCTTTGTCCGTTCCATTGTCCGGCCTGCACCGATTGTGTTAAATCACAGCACGTCCGGCAAGGGTTGCCTGGGACAGACGCCGCCACGCGACTAGGAATCGAGAGCATCCGAATGGCAAAGGCCGATTACCAATCTGATTTTCTGACAACTGCGATCGAACGCACATTCGTCCATCAATGCACGAATCTGGAAGGACTCGACGCACTTCTTTCTACAAAAGCGCCGGCACCGGGCTATATCGGTTTCGACTGTACCGCCGACAGCCTGCACGTTGGCAGCCTTGTGCCGATCATGCTGCTCCGCTGGTTTCAGAAGATGGGACACAAGCCAATCGTCCTTCTTGGTGGTGGCACGTCAAAGGTCGGCGACCCCTCGGGCAAGGAGGAAAGCCGCCAATTGCTGAACGATGCGACCATCGCGAGCAACCGGGAAGGCATCCGCAAAATCTTCGAAAAATTCCTCACCTTCGGCAAGGGTGAGACGGACGCCATCTTCCTCGACAATGCCGAGTGGCTGGACGACCTTGGCTACATCACTTTCCTGCGGGACTATGGCCGCCATTTTTCCGTCAACCGGATGTTGAGCTTCGACTCGGTCAAGCTTCGCCTTGAGAGGGAACATTCGCTCAGCTTTCTCGAATTCAACTACATGATTTTACAGGCCTATGATTTTCTGGAATTGATGCGCCGCCACGACTGTCGGCTTCAGATGGGTGGGTCCGATCAATGGGGCAACATCATCAATGGAGTCGAACTTGGACGGCGCGTCGAGGGTTGCGAGCTTTTCGGTCTTACCTCGCCATTGATCACAACACGCTCCGGCACAAAGATGGGGAAGACGGCAAAAGGAAGTGTCTGGCTGGATGAAAAAAGATTCTCGTCCTACGACTATTGGCAATATTGGCGCAACACGGAGGACGCGGACGTTGGCAAGTTCCTTAGCCTGTTCACCGAATTGCCAATGGCCGAAATTGATCGCCTGAGCAAACTTCAGGGAAGCGAGTTGAACGACGCGAAAAAAATCCTGGCCGATGCCACCACCACCCTTTGCCATGGCGAGGCGGCTGCGGTCAAAGCTGCGGAAACGGCGCGGAAAACCTTCGCGGGCGAAGCGGCCGCGGGCCTGCCCACCTTCACCGTGCCACGGAACGAACTGGAATCAGGCATCCCCGCCTTCGAGCTTTTTTACCGCACCGGCCTGGCTGCCAGCAATGGGGAAGCCCGCCGTCTCATCCGCGGTGGTGGCGCGCGCGTGAACGGCACCGTTCCACCGGAAGAAACGACGCCGATCCACCTGGAAGATATCAACCCAGAAGGCGTGATCAAGCTTAGCGCCGGAAAGAAACGGCACGCCCTCGTCCGGGCTGGTTAAGAGCCAAGGCTTAGGGTTTTGCTTCGGTTTCCGGGGGTGGTGCCGTCGAAGATGAGGGTGCCGGCGACAGGATTGTTTTGACCTCTTCCTCGAAAACATCGAAGAATTTGCGGAGGAACCCCGGCGCAAGCGCCGATAGCAAATTAACGGAAACCTTTGGATCCTCCCGAGACCCCTCGGCCTTGTAGGTGATGGCAAAAACGCCTTCCCCTTTGCCGCCGATCAAAATATTTCCAATGATGGGGATCTTCCCCAAAATGCGATTGATCGTATAGGCAGGAACAACGGTGCCCCGAATGTCCAGGACATCCTTCACCTTATCGATCCTGCCAGCAAAGGTGATGCCGAGGGAAGCCCCGAAGGCGCGGCCCTGATCAAGAAGAATTTCAGAGGGCGTGATCGTAAAGGGCACGTCCAGACGCGTGAATTCAAGGCCCTCCCCCGTCAACAGATTAAGGATGCCGGTAAGCGAAGCAACGGCAAGAACCCGAGTCAGTATCGGCGCATTGGCGGCACGGAAATCCTTCATCTTGATCCGCCCGCGAAGCGGCATTTCCGGTTTTTCGTTGTCGTGGAAAACACCCGAGATGACAAGCGAGCCGCCGTGCAAATTCTTCATGATGCCCAAGGCTTCCAGAACGGCGCCGCCAGCATCTGACGTTACTGTCAGCAGCCGAGTGTCTTTACCCGGCTGCACGACGATTTTCAGCGTGCCGCGTTTTTCCAACACGCCGTCAAGCATGATTGAATTCCAGAACTTGCCGTCATATTGCAGCGTCCCCTCAAGCCGGTCGATTTTCTCTCCGGAACCAGGGCCAAGACGAACAGCGTCCACCGCAACGGTAAGTTTCAGCGGCGGCAGGTCCGTCTCAGACTCTTCCTGATCAAGAATTTTTTCCGCATCAAAGCCACGACCGGTAAGCGTCACATCAAAACCGCCATCCGCAGCGCGCACCCCCTTTCCTTCAACATCCGTGAGCCCGAATTTCAGGCGTTCAAACTGCGCCCATTCGATCGTTTTCCCATCAAGGGCAAAACCAATTTCCCCCTTCACATCCAGGCCGTCGGCCGTCATCACAAGTTCACGAATTTTCCGGAGCCTGCCCTTGTCAAAGTTAATCTGAATGGTTCCCTTTCCCGGCGCGCCCACCGGCTTTGTCCATTCAAAACCAGGGACGCGAAGCTCTGCAGAAGCAAGGTCCAGATCGATCGCAAGCTGTCCCTTGTCGTCCCCGCTCGTATAAACAAGCGCCACCTCTGTCGGGCCGGAAAGAAAAGGCGCGCCGCTATAACCAAATTTTTGCCGCGCGGCACCGTCCATGCGGGCTTTCAGGGTGTAGCGACTTTGAAAGGCAGCCTTCCCGGAAAAGTTTTCCTTCCATGTGATCTTGGCAGGCACACCACCGATTTCGCCATGCCCTGTCATGGAAATCGACGACCCTTCAAGTTTCAGCTGCACCTCGCCCTTGCGAAGATCCACGCCGGGAATGGCATCTTTAAAAGAAAGCGCCTGAAGCGTCGCGTCGGCCCCAATCTCAATCTCTTCAAGCGCAAGGTCTGCAAGCAGCGGAAACTCTAAAAAAAGGTGGATTAAGGCCTCGCCTTCGAAGCGATCCGGCGAAAGCTCCATCTTTTCGAGATAACGAAGCTTTTGATGGTCAAGAAGTTCCAGGGCACGGCGAACGGGGCCGGCAACGGTCACATCCACCCGTGCGTACGGATCCTCGCTTTCAAGGTCAAAGATATGAACGCCACCCTTCGCCAGAACCAGCCCTTCATGGGTTCCCTTCGTCAATGCCAAATGGAGGGTTGCAAGATCGAAGGTTCCCGTTCCGCCGGCCCCAACCACGGCCGGAAAGTCGGACATATAAATCGTATCGATGCCGGAATATGCGATCGTTCCTTTTAACTCTGTAACATCGAAAGAAGGCCCTTTCTCAAGGTCAATCACGGCCGAAAAAATGGCGCGCGTCTCTTTGATGTTGCCAAAAGAAAGTTGTTCGTCGATCCATTCCCGTGTGTTGTCAGAGAACCCTAATGGCCAATATCGCGGCAAATCATCAATCGGCATGCTGAGAATTTCAACATCACCATTAAGAAAAAGTTTTTCCCCTTTGCGGTTTTCACGCAGGGCAACTTTGACGGTTGGGCCACCAAGATCGACAAAAAATTCTTCGATCACCCATGTCTCCAAGCCACCGCTTATCGTTCCGTTTAACTTCGCAAAGGCTATTTCCAGCCCTTTATCGTAAATACCAGGAATGAAGATGCGCCCTTTGCCACTGGAAAGATCGAGCGTCGCCTCGTCCAGCCGGCCATCTTTAAAGAGAGAAAGGCCGATGCTGCCACTCAACGGAATCTTCAGGCCAGACAGATGGCTAAGTGGCGTCGCCTCAATGGCAAACATCGCCGCTTCAATCTCGTGGAAATCGATTCCAACGCGAAGTTTTCCAACCTCATAAGGGTAAAGAATGTCGCCGGTAAAACGGGCGCTTTTTCCTAAAAGCTCGATTTCGGCAGCGTAATCGCCGGAAATTTCTTCTTCATCGCGGTAAAGGGCAAGGTCCATCCGAGGCAAATGCCAGGATGCCTCCAACACCTGATCGTCTATCGTGATCGACGCGCCAATCAGGCGGAATTCCGAAAGATAGCCGAGCGGATGCAACGCCGCCGATGTTCCGTGCAGGCCACTTCCCAACAAACCGGCAACCAGCCCGGCGAGGGTCGCGTCCTCGACCTCAGCCGCCACTTGGCCCGCCTGGGTTTGTGACGTTCCCAGGCGCCGCAACAGATGGAACACAGGCTGTTCCACCCGAATACGGGTGGGCGCCAGGACGCCATGAAGCATGGCGCGAAAACTAAGCCCCATCGTTGCCTTCGGCACCTCACCGATGCGCCCGCCATCCCCATCCGTTATCCGGGCCCCAATTGCCGCAAAACCCAGGCCGCCAGCAACCCCATCCCAGGTGAGCAGCAGCCTGTCCATACGGAGCTGATAGCCCCCATCTCCCTCGCTCAAGGCCGTCTCGACATTCCCTTTCAGAAAATCCAGGGAGATCGGCCCAGCGGAAAGGCGTAGACCCAGACCCAATATCGCGACAAAAAAGACGAAGGTCGCAAAGCCGACTATTCTAAGCAATGTTCTCGAGGTGCGGAGAATCACGCAAAACTCATGTGTAAGGCGCCAAAGTGAAAAGCAGTTAAAAACTATGCGGCAACCACCCCTCTTGTCCAATGTTGATGCTTGGCCACGGCCCGGCAACGCCGAACGCGCCACCATTGGGCGCGAACGCTGGTGCGAGCAGACGAAGAGTCTAACGGATGGCCCATTAAAAGCCTTTGCCGAGAGCTTCGTCGAGGATCCGACCGGGCGGGCGGTTCTCGACGCCATTTTCGGCAACAGTCCCTATCTTGGGGCCTGCCTTTTGAAGGAACGGGCCTTCTTCCGCGATCTGGTCGCCACCGGCCCGCAAGCCGCCGCCAGCCAGTTGCAGAATTGGATGTGTGAAGAAACAGCGGCCCTTACCGACGAAGCAACACTGAAACACCTGCTCCGCGTGGCAAAACGCCGCGCCGCCCTGCTGGTCGGCCTTGCCGACATTGCGGGCCTTTGGTCCACGGAAGACGTCATGAGGGTTTTAAGCGACTTCGCTGACACGACCCTTCGCCTCACCGTCGACGTGCTGCTTCGCGGCGCCGCGAAGGATGGAAACCTAGCGCTCGCCGAGCCGGCAGACCCCGCCCTGGGTTCCGGGTTTATCGTATTGGCCATGGGAAAATTGGGCGCACATGAACTGAATTATTCAAGCGACGTGGACCTGATCGTTCTCTATGAGGCCGAGCACGTTCATTTTCTGGGCGATGGGAACGTGCAACGTTTTTTTGAACGCTTAACGCGTTCCTTCGTCGCCATTCTCGAGGAAAGAACCAAAGACGGATATGTTTTTCGAACGGACCTTCGCCTGCGTCCGGACCCCCGGGCAACCCCGATCGCCCTTTCCGTTGCCGCCGCCGAAACTTATTACGAAAGCACCGGACAGAACTGGGAACGCGCGGCCTTCATCAAGGCGCGCCCGGTGGCCGGCGATATCGAAGCGGGGAATAAATTTCTGGAAGGCCTGCAACCTTTTCTTTGGCGAAAGTCCCTCGACTTTGCCGCCATTCAAGATATCCATTCCATCAAACGCCAGATCGAAACCCATCGCGGCGGCCACACTATTGCCTTTGCCGGCCACAATGTGAAGCTTGGCCGCGGCGGCATCCGTGAAATCGAACTTTTCACTCAGACACAGCAACTCATCTGGGGCGGGCGTATGCCAAAATTACGCGCACGCAAGACCTGCGCTGCACTGCGCGAATTGGCCGATGCCGGACGCATCAATGAAACAACCGCAAAAGAATTGACCGAAAGCTATTTCTACCTTCGCCGGGTTGAACACCGCTTGCAGATGATCGATGACAAACAGACCCATACGCTTCCCAAAGACGCCAACGCGCTTCGTGAGATTGCAGTTTTTCTTGGCTATGACGACACGGACGCTTTCGAGGCCGAAATGACCCGGCATTTAACCCGGGTCGTTGACGATTCCGCCTCACTGTTTGAGGAAGCGCCAGCCCTTGGAACGAAAGAAGGAAAGCTTGTCTTCACCGGTGGCGAGGATGACCCGGAGACGCTGGAGACCTTGGAAAGGATGGGTTTTCAAGATGCGCCGAACGCCGCTTCGGTGATTCGCGCCTGGCATTACGGTCGCTATCGCGCCACGCGCGCTGAACGAGCGCGTCAGATTTTGACCGAGTTGATGCCAACCCTGTTGAAGGCCTTTGCAAAGACCGTCAACCCGAACGTCGCCCTCATGAAATTCGACGAATTTCTTTCAAAACTTCCGGCAGGCGTGTCGCTGTTTTCGCTTTTCCAGGCAAACCCGCTGCTTCTCGATCTCATCGCCGAGATCATGGGAAGCATGCCCAGCCTCGCCGACAGCCTGAGCCGCCACCCGATCATTCTGGACGCCGTGCTGGAGGAAGATTTTTTTGATCCGCCACCACCGAAGGCGCGCCTGGCAGAAGGGCTGACCCAGGCTCTCCAACAGGCCCGCGACTTTCAGGATGTGCTCGACATCTCGCGGCGCTGGACAAACGATTGGAAATTTCGGATCGGCGTGCAGGTGCTTCGCAATCACCTGCTTTCGGACGAAGCCGGATTTCCGCTCTCAGATATAGCCGATACGGTCGTTACGGCCTTGCTTGCCCATGTCGAGAAGGGAATCGAAGCACGGCACGGCACGTTTCCCGGCGGCGGCATGGCCGTCATCGCAATGGGCAAACTTGGCGGGCGCGAGCTTACCTTCCAATCTGACCTGGACCTTGTCTGCATCTATGACGCGCCAAAGGATGCGTCACTGTCGGATGGCGATCGCACGGTGTCACCAAGTCACTATTTCATTCGTCTTACCCAGGCATTGAATTCTGCGCTGACGTCCCTTACCGGCGAAGGCCGGCTTTATAAAATTGACATGCGGCTGCGGCCCTCCGGAGAAGCCGGCCCACTTGCCATAAGCCTTACAGCCTTCGAAAAATACTTTCACGACACCGCCTGGACATGGGAGTTTCAGGCGCTTACCCGGGCGCGAGTGATCACCGGCCCGAAGGTTTTGTGCGCGGCGGTGGAAAAAGCAATCGATACGGCCCTGCACCGGACAACCGCCCAACAAGCAACGCTTATCCGCGACATCGCCGACATGCGCGAACGCATCGCACGCCAACGACCAGGAAAGAATTTCTGGGACCTAAAGAACCGGCCCGGTGGCCTGATCGATATTGAGTTTCTATGCCAGTATCTCGTGCTTTCACATTTTGCAAAGCACCCGGAAATTCACTCTACAAATACGCTAGTTACGCTCATACATATTCGCGATGCCAATATCCTGGCGCCGAAAACAATCGAGATGCTGATCGAAGCTTCCCGTTTCTGGAATCGCCTTATCGGGTTGTTGAGCCTTTCCTTTGAGGGCCCTTTCGAGGAAAGCGAGCTTCCCGAAGGCCTGCGCCAGGCTTTGATCCATTCCGTTTTATGTAAGGATTTCGAGCACCTGAAAATCCGCATCGAAGAAACCGCCAAAAGCGTTCGCGGCCAGTTCGACGCCATGCTGACCACGCCCGAGAAGCACCTTCCCCCAAGTAAAAAAGGAACACCCAATGCCCCTTGAACCTGGCGACAAGGCACCTGATTTTACGCAGCCGACCGATGGCGGGGGCACGCTTTCCCTAAAAACACTGCGCGGAAAGAAAGTTGTCCTTTATTTCTATCCGAAGGATTTGACACCGGGCTGCACGAAGGAAGCCTGCGATTTCAGAGACGCCTTCCCTGCCCTCAAGCGAAAAAAGGTGGAAATCATCGGCGTTTCGAAGGACAGCGTCCTGCGCCATGACAAGTTCAAGGAGAAATACGACATCCCCTTCACCCTGCTATCTGACGAGGAAGGCGAAACCATCCAGGCCTATGGCGTGTGGAAAAAGAAAAGTCTCTACGGTCGCAGCTTCATGGGCATTGAACGCGCAACCTTTTTGATCGACGAAAAAGGCACCTTGCGCAACATCTGGCGGAAGGTGAAGGTAAAAGACCATGTGGAAGCGGTCATCGCGGCGATCGAAGCCCTTTAGTTCGACTTCGCCGCAACACCGACGCGCTGGGCCAGAGAGGCAGACAGGAAGGGATCGAGATCGCCGTCAAGCACCGCCGGCGCGTTGCCGGTTTCAACGCCGGTCCGCAGATCTTTCACCATCTGGTAGGGGTGCAATACGTAAGAACGGATTTGATGCCCCCATCCAATCTCCTGTTTTTGCACGGACTTTGTTTCCGCCTCGTCTTCGCGTTTTTGAAGCTCAAGTTCATAAAGGCGGGCGCGCAGCATCTTCATCGCTTCGGCCCGGTTGCGGTGCTGGGACCGGCTTGACTGACATTGAACAACAATGCCGCTTGACAGATGGGTCAGGCGGATAGCGCTATCCGTTTTATTGACGTGCTGTCCCCCGGCACCCGAGGCGCGATAGGTGTCAACCCGCAGGTCCTTGTCCTGAATTTCTATTTCAATGTCATCATCGATAACCGGATAAACCCAGACAGAGGCGAAGCTTGTATGCCGTCGCGCACTGGCGTCAAAGGGGGATATCCGCACCAGCCGATGGACGCCGCTTTCCGTTTTCAGCCAGCCAAAGGCATTCGTGCCGGCAAGCCGGATGGTCGCTGATTTGATTCCCGCCTCATCGCCCATACTTTCCTCCAGCCACTCGGCCTTGAAGCCGTGGCTTTCCGCCCAGCGGACATACATCCGGAGCAGCATTTCAGCCCAATCCTGGGACTCGGTGCCGCCGGCGCCCGCGTGAACCTCGAGAAAACAATCGTTCGCGTCGGCCTCGCCCGAAAGCAGACTTTCAAGCTCAAGCTTTGCCGTACGCTCGCGAAGGACCGCAAGCGCCGCTTCGGCTTCGGCAACGACCTCTTGATCTTCCTCCGCCTCGCCAAGCGCGATCAGGTCGGACTGATCGACAAGCTCGCGTTCGATCTCACGGCAGGAATTAATCGCCGCCTCCAGCCGCGTACGTTCTTTTAAAATCGTCTGAGCATGTTCGGGCTTGTCCCAAAGGGCTGGGTTTTCCGCCTCTTTGTTTAATTCTTCAAAGCGCTTAAGGGCATTGTCCCAGTCAAAGATGCCTCCTTAGCAGTCCAAGCGACTGCCGAATGGCTTCTGCACAGCTTTCCATCTCTGCCCGCATGTTTGTCTCCCGATGTTTTTCTGAAAATTTAATATAGGCCGCCGGTGCCATCCGTGGGAACAACCGGTGTCCCAACCCCGCCGGTGCCGTCAAGCACCGGCGCACGTTCTTTCGGCTCCGTCCCCGGCTTGAAGGCCTCAAGGATAACCTTGCGATCCCCGGCCCTGGCCGGCAATCCGGTTTGCGCGTTCACACGAACCAGTTGAATTCCCGGTGGAATGCGAAAAGGGACGGCTGGCTTGCCACGCAGGGTGGCGGCCATGAAATCGCGAAAGATCGGCGCGGCGGCCCGGGCGCCCGTTTCGCGCCGGCCCAGCGACCGTGGCACGTCGAACCCGACAAAGACCCCGACGACAAGATCCGCCGTGAACCCGACAAACCAGGCGTCAATACTTTCATTCGTCGTCCCCGTCTTACCGGCAAGGGGTTTGCGGACTGAACGGACCGAACGCCCAGTGCCACGCTGGACAACCCCCTCCAACATGGAAACGACCTGATAGGCAGAGCCTTGATCGGCAACGCGTTCTCTGACGTTCAGAATTTCCGGCACTTCCGAGAGAGAAGGCACACTGCTTACCTCCCCTTCCCCAAGCATGTCTTCATTCAGCCATTGGCGAACCGCGCAGTTTTCGCATTCCCGGTTATCCTGGCGAAAAATCGTTTTACCGTGACGGTCCTGGATGCGATCGACAAAGGCTGGTTGCAGGCGGTTGCCGCCATTGACCAGCATTGCGTAAGCGTTTGTCAGCCGAAGCAGCGTCGTCTCACCCGCACCAAGCGCCATCGAAAGAACGGGCGGCATATTATCAACGATACCAAAACGCCGGGCCACCTCCGTAACGGCATCCATGCCAATGGTCTGGGCAAGGCGAACCGTCATCAAATTACGGGATTTTTCGATGCCGAGGCGCATCGTGCTGGGACCGTAGAATTTATCGCCATAATTCATCGGCTTCCACTTCCCAAGCCCCGGCCCCTGATCGATCACAAATGGCGCATCAAGGATCAAGCTCGACGGCGTAAAACCCGCATCCAGCGCCGCCAGATAGACAAACGGCTTGAAAGCGGAGCCGGGTTGGCGCATGGCCTGTGTTGCCCGATTGAATTCCGATTTTTGGAAACTAAAGCCACCGGTCATGGCAAGCACGCGACCCGTATGCGGGTCCATGGCGACAAGCGCCCCTTCAACCGCTGGTATCTGGCGCAAGCCATAGGTTCCGGGTGGTGGTGTTACCTTCGCCACCGGCGCGCGATCCGCCTCCACCGCAACGACATCGCCGATATGCAGCACGTCCGAAGGTTTTTCCACCTTCGGGCCAAGAAATTCGCCCTTCAGCCATGCCCGTGCCCAGCGCATCTTGCCGAGCGGCACCTTGCCGAGGCTGCCATCCGTAAATCCGATCCACGCCGCATCCCCGTCCAGGTTCAGCACCAGCGCCAGACGCCACGGATCAAGCCCGTCAGGCTTGTGCACGGCAGCCAGTAATTGCGGCCAGGCGGGCCCTACATCAAGCCTGGCGACCGGCCCGCGCCAGCCATGGCGGTGATCATAGGCGATGAGGCCGGCGCGCAACGCCGCCTCGGCATTTTTCTGAAGCTTCGGGTCCAGGGTCGTGCGTACGGAAAGCCCACCATGGTAAAGCCCGTCCTTGCCGTAGCGTTCCAACAGCTTGCGACGCACCTCTTCGACGAAGAAATCGGCCTTGGCAAGGTCGGCCGGGCCGCTCTTACGCGCCACATCCAGCGGTTTCGCCTTCTCCACCTTTGCTTCCGAGCGACTAATGAAGCCTTGGGAGGCCATGCGCTCGATCACCCAGTTCCGGCGTGCACGCGCCGCCAGAGCTTTGCGCACCGGGTGGTAATTGTTCGGTGCCTTGGGAAGGGCCGCAAGATAGGCGGCCTCTGAAATTGATAGCTTGTCCAAGGATTTATCGAAATAATTTAGCGCAGCGGCGGCGACCCCATAGGAGCCGAGGCCAAGGTAAATCTCGTTTAGATAAAGCTCGAGGATGTGGTCTTTCGAAAAGGCATGCTCGATCCGAAATGCCAGGATCGCTTCTTTAATTTTGCGATCCAGGCTCAATTCATTCGTCAACAGGAAGTTTTTCGCCACCTGTTGGGTGATGGTCGAGGCCCCCTTTGGCCGGCGGTTCTGACCAAGATGGGCAAGGTTATCGATCATCGCGCGAAGAACGCTGGTGAAATCGATGCCGGAATGGTCGTAGAAATTCTTGTCTTCGGCGGCAAGAAAGGCCTTCACGACCCGCTTCGGAATGGCCGTCATCGGCACAAAAACCCGCTTCTCGACGGCATATTCGGCCAAAAGCCGCCCATCGCCCGCGTGAAAGCGCGTGACGGCCAACGGTTCGTAATCCGCCAATTGCTGATAATCCGGCAGCCCCCTTCCAAAATAAAAGAAGACGCCAAGCACCCCCATGACACCGAGAAAGGCGACGAAGGCGATAACCACAAACAGGTTAAAGACGAGACGTGGCATCACACCCCAACAAATGATTCTCGGTCAAAAGACCGGAAAGTGCTGTGTACATCAAAGATCGCGCCCATCGAAATATTGGTTTGCCGCCTTTACAATCGCATCTGCCAACCGGGTCTGATGGGACCGCTCCTGCAGAAGTTTCGCTTCCTTGCGGTTTGAAAGATAGCCCATCTCGACCAGGATGGACGGAACGTCCGGGGCTTTTAAAACCGCAAATCCGGCATCTCTGCGCGTATTTCGAACCAGGCGCGTGACCTTACCCATCTCCTTTATGACTAAATTGGCGAATTTCAGCGACGACTTCAGGGATTGCCATTGCGACATGTCGATCAGGATGTTCGTCAGCACCGGGTCTGGATAATCCGTAAAATCAAGCGCGGCGATAATATCCGCCTTGTTCTCCTTGGCAGCCAGGGCCGCAGCCTCTTTATCTGAGCCCTTTTCGGAAAGCGTGTAGACCGAGGCGCCACGGGTCTTGGAATTGCGATGCGCATCCGCATGAAGCGAGATAAACAGGGCCGCGCCCGCCGCCCGGGAAATCGCAACCCGCCGGCGAAGGGGAAGAAAAATATCCCTGTTTCGGGTCAGCAGGACGCGATAACGGCCCGTCGCTTCAAGCCGTTGCTTCAGCTTTCTGGCAACGTCCAGCGTAACTGTTTTTTCAAGAAGGCCAGAACGGCTGTGCGTCCCTGGGTCCACCCCCCCATGGCCTGGATCCAGGACGATTAGTGGTTTTGCTCCATTTTTCGGAGGCGGCGCAACGGCCAGGGCAACTTTTTTCGATGTTGGACGCGCAGTCTTGCCGTGACTTTTCCTGAAATTCTTCTCGCTTACCGCTTCAAGATCGAGAACGAAACGGTAGCCATGCTGCCCGACCGGGTTGAGGAGGAAGACCTTCCGCACGGCGACCGGCTTTTTGACATCCAGCACCACGCGCGACGTACCGGACGTGAAAAGGCCAAAGCGAAAGCCCCCGATCAGCCCCTTCCCCTCGCCAAGGGCGTTCGGGCGAATGCGCCAATCCATTTCCGGAAAATCGATTACCACCCGATATGGCTTGGCCAGGGTAAAGACCTCGAAATCAACCTTCTCTGAAAGGTCGAGGACAAAACGGGTCATGGAGAGATGCTCGGCCACACGCACGCCCGAGACGGCGGGTTCCGCCGACAACAGGGAAGGCCACATCATCGCTAGCAACATCAGAAAAGCAGCGCGTCGCAACCGAAATCCCGCCACATCTAGAGTTTGAAGAAGGTGTTTCATACCACATCTCGCGCCAACACCGGGTTTTTCCCGAAAAACCCTACGCAAAAATTCCCAATACTGGAAGAAAGCGACCCGTTTTCATACGGTTATACAAATTCATTGGCGAAAGGCGAAGGGGCAGCGTATGGTCGCCCAGCGATATTTCGTAGGGCGTCTGTATCAATCCCTTCTTTGGTGATTGCAACAGGGGCGCGGTGGCCGATCTTTGGCCGGGATTTTTTTATGAATTCCCCCCGGCAATCGGTTAACGGCGTCAATGACTTGCGAAGCGATGTTGAACCTAGAAGTCGTCTTTCCCCCTCGGGGGCAGGTCGCCAAAGCGGCCCCGTCCTGACCAAAGTGGTTGGCGTTCGACGGGTTGATAACGCAAGGCGCCGCCGACTTCGCAGATTAGCCGCGCCGACTTTCGCCATCGCACGAAAGATCGGTCTGTGGCATGGAGTTTTTGCCGAATGGCAAAGCGGATGTTGGTCGATACGACGCACCCGGAAGAAACCCGAGTCGTCATTCTGGATGGAAACCGAGTCGAAGCGTTCGATTTCGAGGCCTCTACCAAAAAACAGTTAAAAGGAAATATCTATCTCGCGAAGGTGATGCGCGTTGAGCCGTCCCTTCAAGCCGCGTTCGTCGAATATGGCGGCGGTCGGCACGGCTTTCTCGCTTTCAGCGAAATTCACCCGGATTATTACCAGATCCCTATTGCTGACCGGGAGGCCCTGCTTGAAGAGGAAGCCGCCATCCATAAATCGGAAGGCGCGGAAGAGCCAACCGAAACACCGGCAGTCGCAAAGCCCGATGAGCCTACCGACGCCGAACCTTCCGAAGCCGAAGCCGAGGGCGAGTCTTCCGGGGTCGAAAGCAAGCCTGCCGATGAGACCGAGGCCGAAGCCGGGTCTGCCGAAACCGAGGCTGAAGCCGGGTCTGCCGAAACCGAGGCTGAAGCCGGGTCTGCCGAAACCGAGAGCGAATCTTCCGGAGTCGAGCCCCGCAAAGCAAAAGGCAGAAGGGCTGCCCCCCAGCCAGCGGCAGAAACGCTGGAAGAACATGTGGAAACCCTTGGCGGCGACGAGATCGAAGACGTCGCGCGGCGCAGTCGTCCTGCCCGCAATTACAAAATCCAGGAAGTCATCAAACGAAGGCAAATCCTGCTTGTCCAGGTCGTAAAGGAAGAACGCGGAAACAAAGGCGCGGCCCTGACAACCTATCTATCCCTTGCCGGTCGCTATTGCGTGCTCATGCCGAACACGGCCCGCGGTGGCGGCATCTCACGCAAAATCACCAATCACAGCGACCGCAAGCGGATGCGCGACATTCTCAAGACCCTGTCCATCGCCGACGGCATGGGCGTCATCCTGCGCACGGCCGGGCTGGAACGAACGAAGCCGGAAATCCGGCGGGATTTTGACTATCTGCTGCGCGTCTGGGACAAAGTCAGAGAATTAACGCTGCAATCAACGGCGCCAGCGCTGGTCTACGAGGAAGCGAATCTGATCATGCGCTCCATTCGTGACCTCTATCATAAGGATATCGAGGAAATCCTCGTCGATGGTGAGGCTGGCTATCGGACGGCCAAGGACTTCATGCGCATGCTGATGCCATCGCACGCAAAGCATGTTCAACCCTACAAGGATCCGCACATCCCGCTTTTCCGACGTTATCAGGTCGAAGCACAATTGGATGAAATTCACAGCCCCCGGGTCGAACTGAAGTCTGGCGGCTACATCATCATCAGCCCGACGGAAGCCCTTGTTTCCATCGATGTAAACTCCGGACGTTCAACAAAGGAACGCAACATCGAAGGCACGGCTGTCAAAACAAACCAGGAAGCGGCAGAGGAAGTCGCCCGCCAATTGCGGCTGCGCGATCTTGGCGGACTTATCGTCATCGACTTTATCGACATGGATGAAGGTCGGCATCGGCGCCAGATTGAACGTACTGTCAAAGACGCAATGAAGACGGACCGGGCGCGAATTCGCCTTGGCAAAATCAGCGCCTTCGGGCTTCTGGAAATGTCCCGTCAACGATTGCGTCCAAGCCTGCTTGAAACAAGCTCGGAAACCTGCCTGCACTGCGAGGGGACCGGCATCATCCGTTCGACCGAATCGACCTCCCTTTACGTTCTACGCGCTATTGAAGAGGAAGGCGTTCGCAAAAGAAGCAGCGCCGTCACCGTTTTCGTGCCGACGGACATCGCCCTTTACCTCCTCAACCAAAAACGCGAGACGTTGGCGGAAATACAGGCCCGCTTCCACTTTCAGATTGTCATCGCGCGAGACGACAAATTAATTCCACCTGCCTATCGGATGGAACGCACAAGGTCCCAGGACGGCATAAAAGAAGAGGTCACGGCGGCTGCATCTGAAAAAGCCGAGGCCGGAAAGGCCGGCACGGAACCAGCCAAAGAAGGGCGCCGGTCACGCCGGCGCCGCCGGCCCAAAAAGGAAACCCAGACGGAAGCCACCGCCGAGGCAACAACGGCCGCAGAAACAACACCCGAGGCAACAACGGCTGTGGAGACCACCGCCGGGGCAAACGCCCCCGCCGGAGAGAACGCTACCGCCGGGGAAAACGCCGAAGGCGATGCGCAGCCTCGCAGCAAACGCCGTCGGCGCGGACGTCGTGGCGGAAGGCGGCGTACCCAGGCAAAAAACGCACAAGAAGGGCAAGCCCAGAACAACGCTCCGGTTGCAGAGGCTTCGGCTCCGGTTGCAAAAGCTCCGGCGCAGGCCACAGAAGCTCCGGCTCCGGTTGCAGAGGCTTCGGCTCCGACCACAGAAGCTCCGACCCCGGTTGCAAATGCTACAAACGACCAGGCAGACGCTCCAAAAAAGAAACCGCGTCGGCGCCGGCGGCCAAGCCGCAAGAAAGAGGGCGGCGAGGCATCAACATCCGCGGACACGGCGGCGAGCAACCCGGCATCAACGGCCAGCCCCGAAACGGCCAGCCAGACGACGGCAAAAACGCCGTCGGCCCCCGCCGAAGCGCCCACCGGCGAGTAATCAGGGTCGCCAGTTTTTTAGGCGGCGTGCCGCCTCAACCATCGTTGCGGTGGTAYCGGCGAAGGAAAAACGGACGGCGCGGTTTCCCTCGACAGGATCAAAATCAATCCCCGGCGTCGCGGCGACGCCGGTTTCTTCCAACATGGCACGGCAAAAACTCTCGCTATCGCTGGAAAAGGACGAGATGTCCGCATAAAGATAGAAAGCGCCATCTGCGGGCGCGAGTTTGTCAAAACCCGCCTTCGGTAATTCTTCCAGAAGCCATTCGCGGTTTTTTGCATAAGCGGCAACGGTCGCGTCCAATTCCTCCTGGCAATCAAAAACCGAGATGGCGCCGTGCTGTGAAAGCGTTGGTGGCGARATAAACAGGTTTTGKGCAAGGCACTCGATCGAGCGCAAAAGCGGTTCCGGCACGACCATCCAGCCAACMCGCCACCCCGTCATTGAATAATATTTCGAAAAACTGTTAACAACGATCGCTTKGCKATCAAATTCCAGRGCGCTTGCCGCCGGTTYGCCGTAAGTGATGCCATGATAAATCTCATCCGAGATCAGACGAATGCCACTCTGGCTGCAAAACGCCGCCAGATGTTTAAATGCGTCCCGCGACAACATGGTGCCGGTCGGATTTGAGGGGCTTGCAAGAATCAGCCCGTCCAGGTTGCTGGCAAGCGGCACAAGCTGTTCAACGCTTGGCTGAAAGCGGTTTTCCATAGAGGCCCGAATGGCGACCGGTTGAAGATCAAGCGCGTTGAGAATATTGCGATAGGCTGGATAGCCTGGTTCGACGATCCCTACCCGGTCGCCCGCTTCAAACGCGCTTAGAAAGGCCAGCAAAAAGCCGCCCGAAGCCCCCGTCGTAACGACGATCCGCTCCGGCGCCACATCAAGGCCATAGGCTTCGCCATAATGCGCCGCAATGCGCACGCGAAGGCGTGGAAGGCCAAGCGCCTCGGTATAGCCAAGCGGATCGGAGGCAAGGACCGCCTGGGTCGCAGCGACCACCGCCGCCGGCGCGCCGGTTCCAGGCTGGCCCAGTTCCAGATGCAGCACGTCTTCCCCGGCCGCCTCGCGTTCGTTTGCGGCACGCAGGACATCCATAACGAGAAAAGGTGGAACGGCCCCCCGTTTGGAAACCTTCAAAACCATGTCGTCAAAATCATGTGACGCGACCTACTCCCTTGTCCCGAGGGCCAAGCTAAAAACCGCGTAGATCGTTTACGACTTCGCAATTTTCCAGACCCAGGCGAACACCCTGCATGCAGGAAATTGCATTTATATGGCCAAGCTGTTCGACCACTTTTGCCCGGTGATCCCGCTCCAGCAAACCCTGTATTTGCTCACTGCCTGGTTTCTCCTCAACGGAAACGATGTCCGGCAAACCGCCATGGTGAATGCGCGGTGCTGCCATGGCATCAACAAGGGGCTGTCCCAAGAGCAGCACCTCGGCCGCTACCTTTGCAATCGCCGTCACAGACGCGGCCCCACCGGAAGGCCCGGCGAGAAAGACGGGGTCCATGTTGATGTAAGGCTGCACTGCCCCTTCCGCATAATCCAGTGGGTCCGTTCCTTTCATTTCCAGAAAACCAGTTTCTTCGCCCCCTCTTTCCGGAAGCCGTGCTTTGCCGACATCGCGCATCACCAGAAGAGGCGCCAGGGCAATATCATTGGCTAGCACCATCGGCCCGCTAAAGAAGATACCAACACCGGGAACGACGGCACCGGTGCCGAAAGGACGATACATCGTATGGGAACAGATGACGGAAAGGCCCTTCCGGTCGACAACCGCATAGCTCGTTGTTGCCGGATCGTCTGGAAATGCGGTCGGCGCGAAGGGAAGCCGTTCAACCGGCACATGGCTTTTCGGATCGTAATCCGCCATCCAGCCTTCCCGATCCCCTTTCGTGTTTGCACCGGCAAAGGCGCGCATGCTGATTTCAGCCAGCAGATGCGGCCTTTCTTCAGCGGATGCCGTCTGATAACGCGCATCCTGGATTAGCATTTCCCACAATCGGACAAGGGCACGACCGCCGGTGCTGCCCGCCGTATACAGGCTATTCTCGCCAAACTTTACTGTGAGCGGCAAGCGCCAAGCCGCGCGAAAAGCACCAAGCCGCGCGTGATCAAGCACACCGCCCCGCACTGCAGAAACATTCACCAGTTTCTTGGAAATCGCCCCTCGATAAAAGGATTCGGGGCCCAATGCCCCTATGTGCTTGAGGGTGCTGGCGAGATCGAACTGATAGAGTCGGCTTCCCTCACGCAGAATTCTTCCTTCGTGATTTGCCAGAAGGTGGCGTGTCTCCGTGTGCGAAATAAGGTGTCCACTTTCCCGGTCGAGTGCCCTGGCGAGGCTTCTGGAAACGCGGATGCCCTTTTTTGCGTAGCTTTCTGCCGGTGCAATCAGATCACGCCACGCCTTGCCTTGAAACCGCTGATGCAGGGCCGCCATGCCACCTACATTGCCCGGAACAAGACCCGCCTGTGCGGTGTCCGTCACGGGCAGAGACTGGAGAAAGTCCAGCACCGCCACCTCCTGATTTTGCGGGTCATACACGAGGCAAACACCGCCGCCGCCAAGACTGGCCGCCGCCGGAAAGGTCACGGAAAGGGAAAAATAGAGCGCGACGGCAGCGTCGGCAGCCGTCCCCCCCGCTGCAAGCACGTTTCTTGCTGCCAGTGCGGCAAGGGGCTCATCGACGGCAACGACTCCGAAGAAGCGGTCATCTTCGCCGACGGATAGCCGCGATATAGCCCCGCCCACCGAGGTTTTCTTAGGTTTTTCGAGGTTAGCCAGCCATTCCGGTACCTCGCCGGTGCCAAATTCGCAGGCCCCCAACGTTAAAAGGCTGAAAAGCAGGAAAAAAACACCATATTGACGGCATCGGCCTGCGTACCTAGGTTGCATATTGGGGGTTGGAGTTCGCATATTGTTTTTCCGTTTTTCCTACTTTGTCCGCCTCGTCGCAGCGAGTCTCATCCTTATCGGCTTTTGGCCTCAGGATGCCTTGGCGCAGACACGCATTAACCTCATCCGCGACGCGGAAATCGAAACTATCATCCGCAACTACGCGACGCCACTGTTCGAAGCAGCCGATCTGGACCCGGCGGCCATTGGCATTCACATCGTCGCCAACCCGCGCCTGAACGCGTTCGTTGCCGCAGGCCAACATCTCTTTCTAAACACCGGCCTACTTATAGAAGCCGCAAATGCCAGCCAGGTGATCGGCGTGATCGCTCATGAAACGGGCCACATCGCAGGGGGTCACTTGATACGCGGCCAGGAGGCCCTGCGCGGGGCTTCGATGCAGACGCTTATCGCCGCCATCGTGGGCATCGGCGTCGGCATCGCGACTGGCAATGGCCAGGCAACGTCGGCCATTCTTACGGGCGGGTCCGGCATCGCCACCAGCAACTTCCTGCAATTCAGCCGTGGCCAGGAAGCGGCTGCAGATCAGGCTGGCCTCAGCTTCCTGGAAGAGACCGATCAGTCTGCAACGGGATTTCTCGAATTCCTGGAAATTCTCGAAAAACAGGACCTTCTCAGTTCGAGACGGCAATCGCCCTATTTGCGAACCCATCCCCTGACGCGCGATCGTGTCAGCTTCGTTCGCGAATATGTCAACACGCATCCAGGCGGCACCGAGCCCTCACCCGAAATTACGAAAAGCTTTCGCCGCATACAGGCAAAGCTCATTGGCTTCATGCAACCCTTCCGGCGTGTCATGAGGCATTACCCGAAAAGCGACACCAGCCTGGAAGCCCGATATGCGCATTCCATCGCCTATTACCGGCGGGAAGAAATCGACCGGGCACTGCCCCTTATCGATGGCCTGATCGAATTGGAACCGGACAACGCTTATTTCCATGAGCTTCGCGGACAGATGCTGTTCGAAAACGGTCGTCTTGAAGAATCGCTTCCTTCCTACAAGAACGCCGTGCGCCTGGACCCCAGCTCGGCCCTGTTGCGGATGGGTCTGGCCCATGTGCAGCTGGAAATACCGGATTCGAGAGAGAACCACCCCGCCATGGAACACCTCCTTTACGCGATTGAGAAAGAGCGGGATAATCCCCAGATATGGCAGCTGCTTGCCATCGGCTACGGTCGCGAAAAAGCCTATGGAATGAGCGCCCTGGCGCTTGCCGAAAAAGCACTAAGGCTCGGCGATAAGGTGACGGCAATCCAGCAGGCTACCCGCGCCCAGAAAAAAATGCCGAAAGGATCCCCCGGTTGGATTCGCGCACAAGACATCAAAATCACCACGAACCTGCACCCCTAGCCGATACGGTCGGCATGGGGGGTAACGGCCCCTGCCACCTGCAAAACATCAAAATTTTTGGCCTATCCCGCCTGGGGCTGCCATTTTTTTCTTTCGGCCTTCTCCTGTCCATGGCTCTGGTCGCCTGCGAATCAACCCCCCGCCTTCCCAGTCCGGCCCCGGCATTCGCCAACGCTGGCCTGCCAGGCGACTGGATTCCAGACCCAAAGACTGCCGGTCAGACGATTTCCTTCACTGAGAAGGAAGGCATTCCCGCCTTAAAAATAACCGCAACTTCGGAACAAACCTTCTCTGGGCGGAGGCTCAACATCGCCTTGATCGCCAGCCCGTATTTGCGCTGGTCCTGGTATCTGGAAACGACGCCTCTCGACGGTTCGAGCCCACATATCTCCGACGCGACGGCGCGCCCTAAAAATCCGATGCGGCTGCGCATTGCCTTTCACGGCGGCAGCCGCGAGGAAGACGGCAGACCTGCTTCGCCCTGGCGCGCACCGGGCATTCCTTCCCACGACCGGCTTCTCGATCTGATCTGGGAATGGCAGCCGGCCACCCGCACCCAGGGCGGCGACTGGCGCCCGGTCGAGCTTCCAACCACATCCTTGCCAAAGGCAAGCGGGGCTGGCTTTGTTCCCGGCTGCTCGGTCCCCTGCATTGTTGTCCGGAACGGGCTGACGGACAGTGACCAATGGTGGCTGGAAGCGGCTGACCTTGAAAAAATCTATAAGAACTTCTGGCCCGAGGACCACCTCACGAAGGTCCGCGTCGTCTTTGTGGCCTTTGGGGTGGAATCGTCACCGGTGCCGATGGCCGGTTATCTGGCCGACCTCGCCTTCCACCGTTAAGAAGGATCAAATGTAATAAGCTTTGAGCGGCGGCAGCCCGTTAAACCCGACGCTCGCATAGGTCGTGGTGTAGGCCCCGGTGGAAAAAATTTCGACCCGATCCCCAATCGCCAGATCAAGCGGCAAAAAATAGGCCGCCTTTTCATAAAGAATATCGACGCCATCGCAGGTTGGCCCGGCAAGGATAACCGGCCCGACCGGTTCGCCATCGTGGGGCGTATGAAAGGAATATTCGATGGCTTCGTTCATTGTTTCGGCAAGCCCTCCAAATTTCCCAATGTCCAGATAGACCCAGCGAATTTTATCCTGCGCCGCCTTTCTGGAAATCAGCACAATTTCGCTTTGAATGATGCCGGCCTCCGCGACGATATAACGGCCAGGTTCAATCATAAGCTCCGGCATGTTTTTTGAATTCGAATCCGAAAAATGCCGGGCCACGGATTCTTTGATCCTTTGCGTATGTGCTTCGATCGGCGGAATTTCCACGCGGTAGTTGGCAGGCAACCCACCGCCAAGGTTGAGCATCTTCAGAAAAATCCCATCCGCACGCAGCCGTTCAAATAGCCGCTTGGCGGTTGCAATCGCCGCGTCCCATTGTTCAGGCCTTGTCTGTTGGGACCCCACATGAAACATCACACCGTATGGGTCAACCCCCAAGCCGCCGGCCTGGCGCATCAAGTCGCAAGCCATGTCGAAGGCGCAGCCAAATTTGCGGGTAAGCGGCCAATCAGCGCCACTATCCGAAACCCATATTCGACAACAGACCTTTGAGCCCGGCGCCGCCTCGGCGATCTTTTCAAGTTCCGCCTGGCTATCAAACGCAAACAGGCGAATGCCAAGGGCGTAGGCGGCGGCGATTTCCGATTGCTTCTTGATCGTACTGCCGTAGGAAATGCGTTCAGGCACCCCCCCCGCATCCATGACGCTTTTGATTTCCTGGATGCTGGCCGCATCGAAGCCGGCACCAAGCGTAACCAGGCGCGATAAAATCGCCGGCGCCGGATTGGCCTTCACCGCATAATAAATACCTATTTTTGGAAGCAGTCCCTCTAACGCACGATATTTCTCAGCAACGACGTCCAGATCAACCACCAGGCAAGGCGTGTCCGGCCGTTGTTCCTTCAGGAACCTGAAAATTTTATCGGACATGACGGGTGCCGCCCCCAGTCAACGCAACAGGAACGGCGTTGTAATAAAATTACCCTGGAATGCCAAGGAAAATCCCGCATTACCGCGACAGGTTTAGAGCATATCTGCCAGGTAACGAATGCCAAGGATAAGCCCAACGCCAAACACCACGATGCCCATGGTCTTGAAAAAGATCATCACCATCGCTGCCTGGAAGCTCTTTTTCTTCTTTTTGACGGCTGCTTTTTTTGCTGCATGCCCCTTCTCGACCTTCTTCTTGGCGTTTCTGGCCTGCACTTGCGCGCGAACCTGTTTCCTCTGTTCGAGAGCTTCCGCGTTTTCTTTTGCAACCTTACTGCCGCGGAAGATGGTCCGCGCATTCACCGTTTGAGCCCCTTCGTCAAAAATTTCCTCGACGACGCGGACGCCGCTATAGCGAGTGCCTTCGTCTATCCGCCGGGCTTCAGACAACGCAAGATCGCGGCTGTCGAAAATCGAATCGATTTTCCACTCGCCTTTTACAAAGGTATGAATTTCGTAACTAACGATCATGCAACACAGTCCAAGGTCAGTTTTTCATTCTATTTGGCTTCGGGTTCTTCAGATAGTTTGCCCCGCCAAGGATCAAGCTTATTGTCTCGTCGTCGTCGCTTAACGGCAGCAGAATGCTGCGACATAATACGCCTTCCCCATCTTCGCCCTTAAAGCTATCGCCATAGGAAATCGGAACACCTTTGCGCAAAATTTCGCCGGCATACGCGGTTACACAGGCAAGAAGGCTGTCTTTACGAAGCT
The DNA here is from genome assembly GCA_002746255.1 of Rhodospirillaceae bacterium. Lineage (NCBI taxonomy): Bacteria > Pseudomonadati > Pseudomonadota > Alphaproteobacteria > Rhodospirillales > Rhodospirillaceae > Rhodospirillaceae bacterium. The sequence continues at coordinate 26,496 of NVWO01000013.1, forward strand.
CGGAAACACGAAGATTCTCACAAGGCGCGCCATAACATGCGACAAGCTCTTCACCCACGTAGCGTAAAATTGGATCCTCTTTGTTATCATCAACATCGAGAATAAAGCAGAAGGGCCACATATCAGTGATGTCATCGGAACGGATGTCACTCATCGACGGGTAGGTGCGGTCCCCCACAACCCCACGCCAATAGTCAAGCAGGCGAAGAACAAGCCGACGCTCTCTTCCCGATCGCCGCGCAGGCTCAGGGGAGGCTCCCGTAACATTCGCTACTTCTGTCATGCGAGCTCCTTTTCACCCATTTTTCCCAACTCGCATACCAACGTATGCGGACGGACTATCCCTAAAAGTCTAGGTTAACTGCTCAGACTATGGGCAGCACATCCTTAAAGATCAGTAAATTATGGGCCGCGACGGGCCAAAATGGCAAGGAACACGACGCTCCCAGATCAGATAAGGCCAGCCAACGGCGAAGAAGGGTCCGCATAGTACTTTTTTTTCATACGCCCGGCCAGATAAGCCAAACGGCCGGATTCCACGGCAAGCCGCATGGCTTTTGCCATGCAAACGGGGTCCTGGGCCTCGGCGATGGCAGTGTTCATCAGAACGCCGGCGCAACCCAGCTCCATGGCGACCGCCGCATCGGACGCCGTGCCGACACCGGCGTCCACCAGCACGGGAAGTTGCACAGCCTCGACTATGAGGCGAATGTTCACGCGGTTCTGGATGCCAAGGCCAGAACCGATAGGCGCCGCCAACGGCATGATGGCAGCGCAACCGATCGCTTCCAGGCGTTTCGCCATGACCAGATCGTCGCTGCAATAGGCGAGCACCGAAAAGCCCTCCTTCACCAGAATTTCAGCCGCAGCCAGGGTTTCCACCATATCGGGATAGAGCGTTTTCCGGTCGCCGAGCACTTCCAGCTTCACCATCTTCCACCCGCCCGCTTCGCGCGCAAGACGAAGCGTGCGCACAGCCTCTTCCGCCGTATAACAGCCGGCCGTATTCGGAAGATATGTGTATTTCTTCGGGTCCACATAATCGACAAGCCGTGGCGAGGCGGTGTCCGAAAGGTTGACGCGACGAACGGCAACCGTAACGATTTCAGCCCCAGACGCTTCAATGGCAGCCGCTGTTTCCTCAAAGTCCCGGTATTTTCCAGTGCCAACAAGAAGCCGCGATGTAAAACTGCGGCCCGCAACCTCAAACGAGCCACTACCTTTGGCCCGTGCAACCGGCGGTGCCGCATCGTCCATGCCGCCGCCTATAAAATGGACAATTTCCAGCCGATCCCCATCGGCGACAAGCGTTTCCTCATAGGCCGAACGGGGCACAACCTGGAGGTTGCGCTCAACCGCCACTTTGCGGCAATCAATGCCAAGCTGCGCAAGAGCAGCGACCAGGTTCAACGGCGAATCAAAGGAGTGATCCTGGCCGTTTACCGTTATTCGCACGGGCGTTCCTGCGTTCATCAATCGACCCTTCCTCCATTTTTCGGCAACATTCCTTACCTTTCAACAAACATGGTGCGGCATGCAGACAGCCGCAATCCCACCCCAACCATCGGAAAGCATTGCACCTTTCGGCCTGCATGCTATAACCCCCAAACATGAGAGCGGAAACGTGGAAGGTGCCCCGATGCCCTCTCCTATCCTGATCCTCAACGGCCCGAATCTCAACCTCTTGGGAGAACGGGAGCCGGAAGTATATGGGACGGAGACCTTGGCCAACATTCAAGCTGCCTCTGAAAAGGCAGCTTCTGGACTGGGTCTTACGGTCGCGTTTCGGCAAACGAACGCAGAAGCCGATCTTGTCACCTGGATTCAGGAGGCACGCAATGAATATGTCGGCATCATTCTCAATGCAGGTGCCTTCACCCACACGTCGGTTGCTATCCTCGATGCGCTTCAATTCTACAAACAGCCTGTAATCGAAGTGCATTTGTCAAACATCTTCCGCCGCGAACCGTTTCGCCATCACTCTTACGTCGCGCCGGCAGCGCATGGTCTGATCTGTGGTTTTGGTGGACATGGTTATGTGCTGGCGTTGCAGGCAATGGCAAGGATTTTGGATTCAGATGCGTCATAAAAACAAACACCCGGTCAACCACGATCTTGTTCAGGAACTTGTCGAACTTCTCGACACGCACGGGCTGACAGAGCTTGAATACGGCACCACCGAGTGGCATGTCCGGGTCGCGCGTGGCGGCGGAAAAGCGGCAAAAACTGTCGCTGAAAGCACAACCGCCGGCGAGGAACCCGAAACAAACGATCTTGCTGCCCACCCCGGCGCTGTAAAATCGCCAATCGTTGGCACCGCCTTTCTGGCACCCGAACCGGGATCGCAGAATTTTGTCAATATCGGCGATGTCGTAAAAGAAGGCGAAACACTGCTTCTCATCGAAGCAATGAAAACGTTTAATCAAATTCGCGCGCCACGCGCCGGCAAGGTTATGCAGATCCTTATCAAAAGCGGCCAACCTGTTGAGTTTGGCGAAGTTCTAATGTTGCTTGAATAGCTACTGCCTATGTTTGAAAAAGTCCTGATCGCCAATCGCGGCGAAATCGCGCTTCGCATCCATCGTGCCTGTCACGAAATGGGCATACAGACCGTTGCAGTGCATTCGACGGCAGATGCCGACGCAATGCATGTGCGCCTTGCGGATGAAAGCGTATGCATCGGCAACCCGCCGGCGCAAGCCAGCTATCTAAACGTGGCGGCAATTCTTTCGGCAGCGGCGCTGACGGACGCCACCGCCATTCACCCAGGCTATGGCTTTCTGTCGGAAAACTCGAATTTTGCGGAGCTCGTCGAAGAACACGGCTTTACGTTTATCGGGCCGACCGCCGATCACATTCGGATCATGGGCGACAAGCTCACGGCAAAAGCCATTATGCGCGACCTTGGCGTTCCCGTTATCCCCGGCTCCGAGGAAGCAATTGAGAACGTCGAGGATGCGATGCGCATCGCCGACGACATCGGCTACCCCGTCCTTGTCAAGGCAGCCCATGGCGGCGGTGGACGCGGCATGCGGGTTGCTGCCTCGGCCCAGGATCTTCGCCTCGCCCTATCGACGGCACGCGCAGAAGCCGAAAGTTATTTCAAGAACGGCGCGGTCTATCTTGAAAAATATCTCGCCCGGCCACGCCATATCGAAATTCAGATTCTTGCCGACATGCATGGCGAGGTTGTGCATTTCGGCGAACGCGACTGTTCCATTCAGCGGCGACATCAAAAACTGCTGGAAGAAGCCCCCTCCCCCTCGCTGAACGCCGATCAGCGTACAAAAATCGGCGCCATGGTGACGGCGGCCGTTGCCAAACTTGGGTATCGCAGCGTCGGCACACTGGAATTCCTATATGCGGACGGGGTCTTCTATTTTATGGAGATGAATACTCGTCTCCAGGTTGAACACCCGGTTACGGAAATGATTTCCGGCGTCGATCTCGTGCGCGAACAGATCCGCATTGCCACCGGCGCTCCGCTTGGCTACAGCCAGAAGGACATCCACCTTCAGGGGCATGCCATTGAATGCCGGATTACAGCCGAGAACGCAGAAACCTTCGCCCCTTCGCCTGGACGCATCACGGACTACCACACGCCGGGCGGGCTGGGCGTGCGCGTGGATTCCGCCCTCTATGCCGGCTATACGGTCCCGTCTTATTACGACAGCATGATCGCCAAGCTAATTGTTCACGGTCGCACTCGCAACGAAGCACTCATGCGACTGCGCCGCACCCTGAACGAATACGTCATTGATGGCATCGATACGACAATCCCGCTTTTCAAGCGCCTGATTGCCGAAAAAGACTTTGTAAACGGAGATTACGACATTCATTGGCTCGAACGCTTCGTCGAACGTAAGGATTAGACAGCCCTTTACCCACACACGAAAAGCAACCCATGGACCTTCGCCCGGAATTGCTGCTTCGTACATACGCCGCCGGGATTTTCCCAATGGCGGAAGACCGGGATTCCAAAAATATCTTCTGGGTCGACCCGGAGCAACGCGGCATCCTGCCGCTTGACCATTTCCACATTCCAAAGCGATTGCAACGGACCCTGAAAAACTGTCCCTTTCGCGTCACCTTCAACATGGCTTTCGAAACGGTTATACGAGCCTGCGCGGAACCCACGCCGGAACGATCGGACAGCTGGATCAACAATACGATCATCGGGGTTTATTGTGCCCTGCATCGCCAACACCACGCCCATAGCGTCGAGTGTTGGCAAGGAAACCGGCTTGTCGGCGGGCTTTACGGGGTGGCTCTTGGCGGCGTCTTTTTCGGGGAAAGCATGTTCAGCAAGGAACCCGACGCAAGCAAAATCGCGCTTGTCCGACTTGTCGAACGTCTTCGCGAAGGCGGCTTTACGCTGCTGGATATTCAATTCGTTACGGATCACCTAAGCCAGTTCGGGGCCGTGGAGATCTCCCGCGACGAATTTCACACACGCCTCGCCGAGGCCCTGAAGAAAGATGGTTGTTTTCATTCCGAAACGGCAAACAAGACCAGCTAGCCGGAATCCGGTTAGCCGGAAGCCGGTTAGCGATCGTTCAGGCAGTCCAACACCCAGATGTCGTAGACGGGATGCTCCAGCGCCGAGAGGGCGGGGCTGGAAGCAAACATCCAACCCCGGAAAATATTTACCGGCCCTGTGTCAGGGCGGATATCGCGAATGACGAGATAGGCTGCACTTTCCGGCAACTCCTCCGGCGGACGCCGATCGCAAGCCAAAGCGGTGATTTCAAGCGATCCGAAACGCACCGTTTTGTTCATCGGTGCTTCGACCGTCGAAACGCGCGCCGTAATCTTGTCCAGCCCTTGCAACAGGACGCCGCTTGCAGCCTCAGCCGCGTTCGATGCCAAAAGAAGAGGAAGCAGCACCAAACAGGCCCGCCGAAGCCGGAACGATGGATTGGACAACCACCCCATGGAAACGGCCGGCAGCCCTACTCTTCCGCTTCCGGTTTGCTGAAGATGAACTCGCCAATGATTTGTTCAAGGCCGAAGGGGCCTTCCGTTCTCTTGATTTCACCATCGGTCAAAATGATGGCTTCCGCCTTGCCCTGCTCCAGGGAAAGATAGGTGCCGCCAAGAAGCCCCTCGGAGACGACTTTCGCCATCGCGTCCTTGGTGAGCTTGATCTGTGGTGACACGCGGATATAAACAACGGGGAGTAAATCCCGGCTGCTAAGCTCCTGCTTCACAACCGAACCCACCTTGATGCCGGCTATTTTGACATCGGCACCCACCTGAAGACTGCCGATATTATGGAACTTTCCCCAATATTCCTTGCCGTCCGCCTGGCCCTGAATACCCGCCGAGGTGTACGCGAAGAAAAGAAAGAACCCCGCGACGATCAGCACGACACCGCCCATCACCGTTTCAATCATATTCCTTCGCATCTACCCAATCCCTCTCATTTTTTCTTCAACGTCCGCTGCCATCGGAAACGGCAAGCGACGCACCCTATTTGTCTTCCGTCGCCCGGTCGAGCAGCATCTTCCCCAGCAATTCCAAAAGATCAACCGGCGGCTGCGTGAATTCGATCTCGCCACCCGGTTCGAGATAGCTGTCCTCGCCACCCGGAACAAGCGCCAGATATTTCCCGCCAATCAGCCCGTCGGAAGCGATTTCAGCAACGGTGTCTGTCGTCAGCTTTACGTCCGCATCGACGTTCCAGCGAACCGTAGCAAGATAGCCTTCCATATCGAGGGTCTGTTCAAGCACCGTGCCGACCGTGATGCCGCCGATCTTGACGTCCGAGCCCAGCTGCAGGCCATCCACCCGGTCAAACTGGCCCCATAATTCGTAACGGTCGCTCGCGCCCGCACCCGCGCCCGTGTAATTGTACGCAAATGTCAGGAACAGCGCGGCTACGATCAGCACCACACCGCCCATCACCGTTTCGACCATGTTTCTTTGCATGAAGTCCTGCCCTCTGTTTTCCTGGCCTTTTATTTCGTCTGCCCACGATTTTTCCGGGTTCGCGTCGTCAGTTTGGTCGCCATGCCTCGTAACGCTGCGTCTGCGACTTCGGCACGGCCGTCTCGATCGCCCCGGATGGCCTATATGCCTTTGATGTACCTGTCAAATTCGCTAAGTGCTCCTTGCGCCAAGATGCCCGCGTCGGGACCTTGTCGAAGGGCGGTTCGGCGATTGTATGACAGAGCCATGCGTGCCACATCGGCGGCACCTTCGATGCTTCCGTTTCTCCCCTGTAAACCACCCAACGCTGCTCGCGCCGCATATCGCCGCGCCTGCGCGCACGATAATAGCGATTGCCCAACTCATCGGCACCGACAAAGCGACCGCGAAAAATCGTAAGAAGCCAAGTTCCAAACGTCATGGAAACAAAAATCCACAGCTACGAAAACGAAACATCGAAAAAGGCCGAAACGAACGGTATGTATCGCATCCGCCCCCCCCCGGCGTCTAGCCCTCTCCCTTTCCCATCTGGCCGAGCTACTGGCACCGCCAGGGAAGTGCCCAGCCACGACCCCGGTCGGACACGTCCCCAGACATGCTATGGACGCACCGACGGAAGTATTTTGCTAAAAAAGTCAGCCGCTTATGCAATATTTTGTGTTTGGCATTGCCTTCCACACAACATCTGGTTAATTTCTGTAAACATTGGGGGGCTCGTTCTAAAATAAGCCGGACATAGAAATTTACGCCCTCCTCATAAAAGCTTGGGGGAAACATGCGAATTTCACGCCGTTATACGACCGAGGGTGCCTCACCATATGAGGGGATAACCTTTTGCAAAACGACGAGTGAAATTCGCAATCCAGATGGTTCCATCGTCTTTCATCTCGATAACGTCGAGATGCCGGAAAGCTGGTCGCAAGTTGCCTGTGACGTCCTCGCCCAGAAATATTTTCGCAAGGCCGGGGTGCCGACACAGCGAAAAGCGATACCGGAAACGGACGTTCCCAAATGGCTGTGGCGACACGAAGCCGACAGCGACGCCTTAAAGCACCTTCCCAAATCCCAACGCTATAGCGGCGAGACCAGCGTTTGTCAGGTCATCGACCGGCTGGCCGGAACCTGGACATATTGGGGATGGAAAGGTGGCTATTTTTCGTCGGAAGCCGACGCACACGCCTATTTCGACGAAATGCGCTACATGCTCTGCACCCAGATGGGGGCACCGAATTCGCCGCAATGGTTCAACACCGGCCTGCACTGGGCCTATGGCATCGACGGCCCTGCCCAGGGCCATTACTACGTCGATTTCGAAAATGGTGAGCTGACCGCTTCGGCCTCGGCATACGAACATCCCCAGCCCCATGCCTGCTTCATTCAAGGCGTCGCAGACGACCTTGTGAACGAAGGCGGCATCATGGATCTCTGGGTCCGCGAAGCACGGCTCTTCAAATACGGCTCCGGTACAGGCAGCAATTTCTCGAAACTGCGCGGTGAGTCGGAATCGTTGTCCGGGGGCGGCAATTCCTCTGGTCTGATGAGCTTCCTCAAGATCGGCGACCGGGCGGCTGGCGCTATCAAGTCCGGCGGCACGACCCGCCGGGCTGCCAAGATGGTGACGGTCGATATCGATCACCCGGACATCGAGGCCTACATCAACTGGAAGGTGAAGGAAGAGCAAAAAGTTGCCGCGCTTGTCGCCGGATCGAAACTTTGCAACCGTAACCTGAACGCGATCATTCGCGCCTGCCACCTGGACCCGGACGCGCCGGACACCGACAACACGTGTTTCGACCCAAAAGAGAACAAGCGCCTGCGCGACGCCATTCGCGAAGCACGCAAAGCCCTGATTCCGGATAATTATATCCAGCGCGTTATCCAATTTGCCAAACAGGGCTATTCGGAAATTGAGTTCGAGACCTATGATACGGATTGGCAGTCCGATGCCTATGCCACCGTGTCAGGGCAGAATTCGAACAATTCCGTACGCCTCACAAACGCCTTCATGGAACAGGTGCTTGCCGATGGCGAATGGCACCTCATCCGACGGACGGATGGCAATCGCCACAAAACGCTTCGCGCCCGCGACCTTTGGGAGCAAATCGCCAACGCCGCGTGGTCCTGCGCCGATCCAGGCGTGCAGTTCGATACGACGATCAATGAATGGCACACCTGCCCGAGCGGCGGTCGGATCAACGCCTCCAACCCGTGTTCGGAATACATGTTCCTGGACAATACGGCATGCAACCTGGCGTCGATCAACCTTCTCGCCTTCCACATGGAAGGGGGCGATTTCGACATCGATTCTTTTGCCCACGCCGTGCGGCTATGGACCGTCACGCTTGAAATATCCGTTCTCATGGCGCAGTTCCCTTCCAAGGAAATCGCGCAGCTTTCCTACGAATACCGCACCCTTGGTCTTGGCTATGCGAATCTCGGCGGCCTTCTGATGGCCAATGGCATTTCCTATGCCAGCGAGCGGGGTCGGGCGCTTTGCGCTGCCATCAGTGCGATCCTGACCGGCGAAGCCTATGCGACCTCCGCTGAAATGGCCTCTAAACTTGGCGCCTTCCCCCAATTCGCCAAAAACTCGGAAGAAATGCTTCGGGTTATCCGCAACCACCGCCGGGCGGCCTATGGCGAAGCCGAGGGCTATGAGGCGCTCAGCATCACGCCCGTCCCCCTGAAAATAGAAGACTGCCCAGAAGCGGCGCTTGTCGAAGCGGCGCGTGCGACATGGGACCGCGCGCTTGAGGTCGGCCAGCAATATGGCTACCGCAACGCGCAGGTCAGTGTCGTCGCCCCTACGGGGACAATTGGTCTCGTCATGGATTGCGACACGACCGGGATCGAGCCGGATTTTGCCATCGTCAAGTTCAAGAAGCTGGCTGGTGGCGGCTATTTCAAGATCATCAACCGTACGGTACCGACAGCGCTCAGCACCCTCGGCTATGACGACGCAACAATCGAAAAGATTGTGCGCTACGCCACCGGCCACGGAACGCTCCAGAATGCGCCGGGGATCAATTTCGATACGCTGCGCGCCAAAGGCTTTACGGAAGGCGTCCTGGCCAATCTGGAAAAGACGCTGCCCAGCACGTTTGACATCAAATTCGCCTTCAACAAATGGACGCTTGGCGAACTCTTCTGCCGCAACGCCCTTGGCTTTAGCGAAAAGCAATTGAACGACCCGTCCTTCGATCTGCTTCCGGCCATGGGTTTCAACCGCAAAGAAATCGAGGCCGCCAATGTCTATTGCTGTGGCGCCATGACGTTAGAAGGCGCGCCGAAGCTGAAAGAAGCCCATCTCGACGTCTTTGACTGCGCGTCGCCATGCGGGCGCATCGGCCAACGCTGCCTGTCCGTCGAAAGCCACATTCGAATGATGGCGGCATCCCAACCGTTTATTTCGGGTGCAATTTCGAAAACGATCAACATGCCAAACCAGGCAAGCGTCGAAGACTGCAAGGATGCCTATTCCCTCTCCTGGCAGTTGGGCATAAAGGCAAACGCGCTTTATCGCGATGGGTCAAAACTTTCCCAGCCCCTGAACGCCGCCACCTTAGAAGGCATCGACGAGGAAGACGACGAGAAGGCGGAAAGCTGGGTCGAAAAAGTCGTCACCGCGCCGGCGCAAAAACAGGCTGCCATCCTGGCAGAACAACTTGTCACGTCCCGTGCAAAACGGGACCGCCTTCCCCATCGGCGCAAGGGATACACGCAAAAAGCACTGGTCGGCGGTCATAAGATTTATCTGAGAACCGGCGAATATGAAGATGGCACCCTTGGCGAAATCTTCCTCGACATGCACAAGGAAGGTGCGGCCTTCCGCAGCCTGATGAACAATTTCGCAATCGCCATCTCGATCGGCCTGCAATATGGCGTGCCACTGGAGGAATATGTCGAGGCCTTCACCTTTACGCGGTTCGACCCGTCCGGCCCCGTCGAAGGCAACGACGTCATTAAAATGGCAACCTCGATCCTGGATTATGTATTCCGCGAGTTAGCCGTCTCTTATCTCAGCCGCAATGACCTTGGCCATGCAAGCCCGGAGGACCTGCTGCCGGACAGCCTTGGCATTGGTGATACAGAAGGCAATCTGACCTCGAACAAAGAAACAGGCCAGGTGACCCCTGCCGTCGCCCGGGTCACAAGCCGCGGCTATGTACGCAAGAATCTCTATGTCCTGAAAGGCGGCCGCAGCGCAAAGGCCGCGCCGGCACAGACGACGCAGGCCAGCGCCGCGCCTGCCACAGCGCCTTCCACAGCGCCTTCCACAGCGACGGTGACCGCGACACAAACGGCAATAGCTGTAGAAACCACCGCCTTCGTCCAGGCCCGGCTTCAGGGCTATGAAGGCGACGCCTGCGGGGATTGTGGAAATTTCACGCTGGTCCGTAACGGAACCTGCCTCAAATGCAACACCTGCGGGGCAACAAGCGGATGCAGTTGATGTAATTTACAAATTCGTCTTCCTCCCTGAAGACTTGAGGGGTGCAGCGTTACGCACCCCTCCTTTTTTCCAAGCGTTTTTCTAGACCGGCTTTTTGGAACCGTCTATCCTGCTGGCCCAATGCAAAGGAGCAGAACATGGCCAATATTCCAGAAACACCGGACGAGCGTTTGGACGCGCTACGCATCAAATTGCCAGACACGGCAGCTCCCCTCGCCCATTACCTGCCTTTTGTTGAGGCCAGCGGGCTTGTCTTCATTTCCGGACAAATCGCGATCTGGGAAGGCGTGATGCAGTTCGAGGGTAAAATCGGCGAAGACCTTGGCCTGGTCGAAGCCCGCCAAGCTGCACGGGTCGCCGTTCTCAACGTGATCGCACAAATAAAGGCGGCGTGCGGAGGCGACCTTGCCCGTGTAAAACGGTGCGTACGCCTTGGCGGTTTTCTAAACGTCGCCCCAGGTTATGCCGAACTTTCACCCGTCATGGACCATGCCTCGGATGTGCTTGCCCAGACCTTTGGAAAGGCCATTGGACAACACGCCCGCTTCGTCGTCGGGGTAAATTCGCTGCCGAAAAATTCACCCGTTGAAATCGAAGCCATCTTCGAAATCGCCTGACGATCCAGATGCCCTGCCCAGACGCCCTGCCTTTTGGCAATGGATCGCCTTAATCGACGAGTTCGGAATCGGCCTTGCGAGTCTCTTTTCCAGCGTCCTTGCCTTCTGGATAGACAAAGGTGAGCTTTTCGTCCCGAACGTCGATCCGCACATGGCCGCCCTTTTCGAGACATCCAAAAAGAAGCTCCTCCGAGAGCGCCTTTTTCACCTTCTCCTGAATGACGCGGGCAAGCGGACGGGCACCGTATTGTTCGTCATACCCCTTTTTCGCCAGCCAGGCGCGCGCCGCTTCCGTCAGCGCAATCGTAACCCCACGATCCGCAAGCTGCGCTTCCAGTTGCATGACAAATTTGTCGACGACCTTCGCCATCACCTCCGGCGTAAGGCTGGCAAAGCCAATCGTCGCGTCCAGGCGATTGCGAAATTCCGGCGTGAACAGGCGTTTGATCGCTTCTTGATCCTCACCTTCCCGTTTTGCCCTCTCAAAGCCGACCGCGTTTTTCTCCATTTCCGCGGCACCTGCATTCGTCGTCATAATCAAAATCACATTCCGGAAATCAATTGTCTTGCCGTTGTGATCCGTAAGCCTGCCATGATCCATAACCTGCAACAGAAGGTTGGAAAGGTCGGGATGCGCCTTTTCAATTTCATCCAACAGCAATACCGCATGGGGATGCCGGTCGATGGCATCCGTCAACAGCCCGCCTTGATCGAAGCCGACATAACCCGGCGGCGCCCCAAGCAGGCGCGAGACTGTGTGCCGTTCCATATATTCCGACATGTCGAAACGCACCAGCTCGATACCCAGTATCAAAGCCAACTGGCGCGCCACTTCCGTCTTGCCGACGCCCGTCGGGCCAGAGAAGAGGTAGCACCCAATCGGTTTTTCCACCTCGCGCAAGCCGGAACGCGCCAGCTTGACCGAGCTTGCCAAAGCAGCAATCGCCTTGTCCTGCCCATAGACCATCGTCTTGAGATCACGCGCGAGATTGCGAAGGGATTCCCTGTCATCCTTCGTGACGGATTTCGCCGGAATCCGTGCCATCACGGCAATGATTTTTTCGATGTCCTTCACGGTGATCTTCTTGCGCCGCTTGTTTGCAGGCAAAAGCATCTGCGACGCACCCGCCTCGTCAATGACGTCAATTGCCTTGTCCGGAAGGTTCCGGTCCGAAATATGGCGCGACGAAAGTTCAACTGCGGCACGAATCGCCTCTGCCGTATAGCGCACCTGATGATGTTCTTCGTAATGAGGTTTCAGGCCGCGAAGAATCTTGATCGTGTCCTCTACCGATGGCTCGTTTATATCTATTTTCTGGAAGCGGCGAACAAGCGCACGGTCTTTCTCGAAATAAGTCCGGTATTCCCGATAGGTCGTCGAGCCGATGCAACGAAAATTGCTGCTGGACAGCGCCGGCTTCAACAAATTCGAGGCATCCATAGCGCCGCTACTGGTCGCACCGGCACCGATCACCGTATGGATCTCGTCAATAAACAGAATGGCGCCCGGAATCGAGTCCAGCTCGGCAAGCACCCCCTTAAGGCGTTCCTCGAAATCCCCGCGATAGCGCGTGCCTGCAAGCATCGCACCCATGTCCAGAGCATAAATTGTCTTGTTCTGGAGAACTTCCGGAACATCGCCCGTCACAATCCGAAGGGCGAGGCCCTCGGCGATCGCCGTCTTGCCCACCCCTGGGTCGCCGACATAAAGCGGGTTGTTCTTCCTGCGCCGGCAGAGAATTTGAATCGTACGAGCCACCTCCGATTCGCGACCGATCAAGGGATCCACCTTGCCAGCACGTGCCTTTGCATTCAAATTGATGCAGTAGGATTCCAGCGCCTCGAAGCTGGCCTTAACGACCTCGTCGTCGTCTTCCTCAACGCCGCGAATTGTGCGCGTTTCCGTATGCTCGGAAACTTTTGCAATGCCGTGTGAGATGTAGTTCACAGCATCGAGACGCGACATGCTCTGCTCTTTTAGAAAATAGATCGCGTGAGATTCCCGCTCGGCAAACATCGAAACCAGCACATTGGCGCCGGTCACTTCCTCACGGCCCGCCGACTGAACGTGGATGGCCGCACGTTGAAGCACCCGTTGAAAAGCCGCCGTCGGTTTTGGATCGCCGCCGTTCTCGCGGGTCAGAAAAGCCAGATCGTTGTCGAGGTAGTCGATGAGATCGCGCCGAAGCCGCTCAAGATCAACGCCGCAGGCACGCAAAACCGCCACCGAATCACGGTCCTCGGTCAATGCCAGCAGCAAATGCTCCAGCGTTGCAAATTCATGGCTGCGCTCATTGGCAAAGGCCAGTGCCCGATGCAGGCTTTGTTCGAGTTTTCTGGAAAGCACCGCTTATTCCTTCTCAAAAGTGCATTGCAAGGGGTGCTGGTGCTCCCGTGCAAAATCGACAACCTGCTGCACCTTCGTCTCGGCAACCTCGCGCGTGAAGACGCCGCAAATGCCAACGCCACGCTGGTGGACCTGCAACATGATCTGGGTCGCTTCGCCCCGCTCCTTGTTAAAAAAGCCTTCCAGAATGTGGATGACGAATTCCATCGGCGTATAATTATCGTTTATCATCAAAACCTTATACATAGATGGCCGTTTCGCCTTGGGCCGTGCCTTGACGTCGCTGCCGGGGGCTTCATGGCTGTTGTTTTGAGGAAAATTCGTCGTCATGGCCTCACCGATGGTGCGCAGCCCTGTTTTTTCACGGGCTAACGTAATGATATTGCATGTTATTACCTTTTCGCAGGCCATACAAACCGGAACCAAGGATCAGTATGGGTGCTGTAATTTAAGCAAAAATTAAGCCTACTCCGCCACCCTTGCTTATTGATTGCCAACCCCCTGGAGTGGCCAAAAACAGGCATGCCCAGCTTCCTCAAAAAATGCCGCATTGCGAGCCTCACCCTGTTCGCCAGCCTATGCCTGTCACAGGCGGGTCTCTCGCAAGCGAGCCTGGGGCAGGCCTGGGCGGGCGAAACGGCGGCGATCGTTCTTGATGCCGACACGGGCACCATCCTTCATAGTCACGCCATTGACCAGGCTTCCCCCCCGGCCTCACTTGCAAAGATGATGACCCTCTACCTCACCTTCAAGGGGTTAAGAGAGCAAGCCTTCCTTCCCCAGACGCGCCTGAAAACCTCCGCCCACGCCGCCCGGCAGCGCCCCTCACGCCTGGGCCTGCGCAAGGGAGAACGGATCACCACCGAACAGGCTATCCTTGCTCTGGTAACAAAATCGGCAAACGATGCCGCTGTTGTCCTGGCGGAAGCGGTCGCTGAAAGCGAAGCCGGCTTTGTCGAACGCATGAACGAAACGGCAAAGCGCCTAGGCATGAAAAATACGCAATTTCGTAATGCTTCGGGCCTGCACAAGCGCGACCAGGTCAGCACGGCCCGCGACCTTGCCCTGCTTGCCCACGCGCTCTTCCGGGATTTTCCGGAATACACGCCCTATTTCACAGTTCAGAAATTTCGTTTCCGCAACCGGACCTACCGCAACCGCAATGGGCTTCTGGACAGCTATCCCGGCGCCGACGGAATAAAGACCGGCTATGTGCGGGCCTCTGGTTACAATTTGGCCGCGTCTGTCCGCCGCGGCAAACATCGTTTTATTGGCATTGTGCTCGGCGAAAAATCACCCGTCGCCAGGGAAAAGCGGATGCGCATACTTTTTGACCAGGCCTTTCAGACGGCTGCCGCCATCGAACGAAGCTGGGAAATCCGCGTGGGCAAAGTCGCACGCCTTGCCACGGCGCATCTGGTTGCTTCCGGCGCGGCCCGGCGCGTCCCGGGCCTGCTGCATCGCGCCGTTCTTTCCATCTCGCCGGTGCGTGACGCAAAAGGCGTCTTCTACCGTGCCCGTTTCACCGGCATCCGCGAACCCCTTGCACGCAAGGCCTGCGATCATCTAAAGCTGCAGGGTATCGCCTGTGACATTGTTTCGCCCTTCCAGGCAGGGCAGGTCGAACGTGCCTGGACAAAATCCTAAAGAAACGCAACGGCGTCAGGAAGAAGCCCCGAACGAAATCGCCGGCAGTTCAATCCCGCTTGCACGCAGTTCGGCCGCAAGTTCTGCCTTCAGGCGTTCCAGCCCTTCTTCATCCGTCGCCTCGACTCGAACAACCAGCACCGCCTGGGTATTTGAGGCGCGAAGCAGCCACCAGCCTTCCGGCCTCTCGACACGCACGCCGTCAATGTCGCAAAGCGTGACACCGGCCACCGGGGGCCGCTGTTCGAGGCGGGTTTTTACCTCTTCCAGCACTTTAAATTTGCGTTCCTCCGGACAGGCCAGGCGAATTTCCGGCGTGTTCGCCAATTGGGGTAAATCGTCCCGCATCTCCGCCAGACTTTTTTCGGAACGGCCAACGATGTCAAGAAGCCGCACGGCAGCATAAAGCGCATCGTCAAAACCAAAATAATGATCGGCAAAGAAAATATGGCCGCTCATTTCACCGGCCAATGGTGCCTTCATTTCAACCATCTTCGACTTGATCAGGGAATGCCCGGTCCGCCACATCAGCGGCTTTCCACCCGCCTTCGCGATTTCGTCAAAAAGAACCCGGCTTGCCTTTACGTCAGCGATGATTGGCGCACCGGGATGTTCCAAAAGAACCTCCTTCGCGTAAATCGCCAGCAATTGATCCCCCCAGAGGATGCGACCCTTGCCATCAAGGACGCCTATGCGGTCGCCGTCGCCATCCAGGCCGATGCCAAGATCGCAACCTTCCTCAAGAACTTTCTGGCGAAGCTGCAAAAGGTTTTCCTCGACCGTCGGGTCCGGATGGTGGGCAGGAAAGGTGCCGTCTATCTTTGCGTTCAACAGGAAGTGCGTTCCGGGAAGCTTCGCCGTCAACGCCGCCATTGCCTCGCCCGCCGAACCATTGCCTGCGTCCCAGGCAATTTTTAATTTACGCGCACCGTGATAATCCGCAAACAGCCGTTCGACATAGGCGTCAAAGACGGGTTCTTCAACAACGCTCCCCTCGCCCACCGCAAAATCGCCCTTCCCGGCCAAGGCCTGCAATCCCTGGATATCGTCTCCATAGAAACCCGCCTCACGCAGCATCATCTTAAAGCCGTTCTGATCCGGCGGGTTGTGCGAACCGGTGATCATGATTCCGCCATCGCCCCCCCGGGTCCGGACCGCGAAATAGAGCATTGGCGTCGGCCCAAGACCGACGCGATGGACCGTCATCCCCGTCGCCACCAGCCCCTCAACAAGGGCCTTTTCCAGAGAGGGAGAACTTAGCCGCCCGTCATAGCCAACCATGACCTTCGTACCCCCGGACCGGGCCAATAGGGTGCCAAAGCTAAGCCCAAGCGCCCTGGCATCGGCCTCGGTCAGCGTTTTTCCAACAATGCCGCGAATATCGTATTCACGCAGAATGGTCGGATCGAAACGGTGTGTCATCGTCATGAGGAAGCCTCGTCCGCCATTGGCCGGCCAATGGCGCGATAGTCAAACCCGGCAGCCCGCATCTCGGATGGATTGTAAACGTTGCGCAGGTCAACAATGACCGGGCGACGCAAAAGCTGCTTCATGCGCACAAGGTCGAGGCTGCGAAACGCGTTCCACTCCGTCAAAAGAACGAGAACGTCCGCACCCGTCATCGCCTCGTAGGAATCTTCGCAATAGGTTACGCTTTTTAGAAGCTTTCTTGCTTCTCCCATGCCCTCCGGATCAAACGCACGCACCTTGACGCCCGCTGCTTCAAGTCCAGGCACAATATCGAGGCTTGGACTTTCGCGCATGTCATCCGTATTCGGCTTAAACGTAAGGCCTAAAATAGCCACCGTCCTGCCATCCGGGTCCGACCCGATCGCGGCCAGAATACGTTCGGTCATCTGCTTCTTGCGCGCCGTGTTGACCTCGATGACCGCTTCGATCAGGCGAAGGGATAAACCGGCACGCTTTGCCGTTTCGACCAGGGCGCGCGTGTCCTTTGGAAAGCAGGAGCCGCCATAGCCCGGCCCGGCATGTAAAAACTTCGACCCGATGCGACCGTCAAAACCAATGCCGCGCGCCACGTCATGAACGTCGGCACCCACCTTTTCGCAAAGGTCGGCAATCTCGTTAATGAAAGTGATTTTCATCGCCAGAAAGCCATTCGCGCTGTACTTCGTAAGTTCCGCCGTCTGCTGGCTTGTAAAGTGAATGGGCGTTTCAAGAAGATAAAGCGGGTGGTAAATACGGCGCATGACTTCACGCGCACGTTCCGATGCCGCCCCGATCACAACCCGGTCCGGACGCATAAAATCATTTAGCGCCGAGCCTTCCCGCAAAAATTCCGGATTTGATACGACATCGATTTCGCAATCGGGTGCAAGTTTGCGGAGCAAATCCTGAATTTCCCTGGTCGTGCCGACCGGCACCGTCGATTTCATGGCAACAACGGTGTAGCCCTGCAACGCGCCTGCGATTTCCTCAGCAGCGGCCCGCACGAAGCTTAAATCCGCATAGCCGTCACCATGGCGACTTGGCGTGCCGACGGCGATAAAAACAGCATCCGCATCGCGAACGGCAGCAGCAAGGTCCGTCGTAAAGGAAAGGCGGCCCGCTTTCATGTTTTTCTCAACAAGCGCGTTCAGGCCAGGTTCGTAAATTGGAATTTCCGCGCGGCGCAAGCCCTCAACTTTTTCCGCATCCTGATCGACACAGGTGACGTGCATGCCAAACTCGGAAAAACAGGCGCCGGAAACGAGGCCTACATAGCCGGAGCCGATCATCGCAATTTTCATAAGGTTCTTTCTGAAGACCGACCCTTTGCCGGTCGCATGTGGAAATAAAGGCTAGTCCTTTTTAACATAGCCTTCGAGCATGGCGCGCGCGCTTTCGCAGAATTCTTTCCGCGCCAGTGCGTAAGCTAAATTTGCCTCCAGAAAACCGAGACGATTGCCACAATCGAAGCGGTGGCCTTCAAAACGAAGGCCGTGAAAGGGCGTCTGCCCGATCATCCGCGCCATGGCATCTGTCAGTTGAATCTCTTTCCCGGCGCCACGCCGCTGTTCTGCCAGAAGATCGAAAATTGCTGGTTGCAGAACGTACCGCCCGATGATGGAAAGGGTCGAGGGCGCTTGCGCAGGGTCTGGCTTTTCAACCAGGCCCTGGACTTCCGCCAGACGACCGTCGTCTTCCCCCACCTTCAAGATGCCGTAATTTCGCGTTTCTTCACGTGGGACGTCCATGACGGCAACGACGTTGCCCCCTTTCTCTTCGTAAACATCCAGCAACTGTTTCAGACATGGCGTCTGCGACTGAACCAGGTCGTCCGCAAGGACAACGGCAAATGGCTCATCCCCCACCAGGTCACGCGCGCACCAGACCGCATGGCCAAGGCCCAGGGGTTCCGTCTGCAAGATAAAATGAACCCGGCTTGAGTCCGGAAGATAGGCCGTCACCGCGTCACGGGCGTCGGATTTCCCTTGAGTCTCCAGCGCATGGCTTAACTCCGGGTCGGGGCGGAAATGCGCCTCGATTGCTTCTTTCCCCGGGGCCGTCACGAAAATAAATTCCTCGATCCCGGATGCACGCGCTTCCTCAAGCGCATATTGGATTAGCGGCCGGTCAACGACCGGAAACATTTCTTTCGGAACGGCTTTCGTCGCCGGCAGGAATCGCGTCCCAAGTCCGGCAACCGGAAATACCACTTTACGAATGGATTGCATCGGCATCCTTAGATCGGGTCCCAGTGGAAAATATCCGCCGACCGATCCAGCGGATAAAAGGAGTCGCGAAACGCCGGCAGCAATTCATCGGCAATCCCCTCCGGGGTCCAGCCTTCGCCACAATGAACCTTTGCAAGCGGTCGCGGCTGGCTCATCAGAAAAATTTCGTTCCTGCGGACCGCAAAAACCTGCCCGGTCACCTCCTTGGCCGCATCGCTCGCTAGAAAAACGGCCATCGGCGCAATCTTTTCCGGGGTCATCTGCTTCAGCTTATCAACCCGCGCCTTCTGCTCTGGCGTATCGGTTGGAATCGAACTGATCATGCGGCTCCAGGCAAAGGGCGCAATGCAATTCGAACGCACGTTGTAGCGCGCCATATCAAGGGCAATCGACTTTGAAAGTGCAGCAACCCCCAATTTCGCAGCCGAATAATTCGCCTGGCCAAAGTTACCGATGAGACCCGAGGTTGAGGTCATGTGGACGTAGCTGCCGCCTTCCTGCTTGCGAAAATGAGGTGCCGCCGCGCGGGAAACCAGAAAGGCCCCGTTTAAATGGACATCAATGACCGCTCGCCAGTCCGCTTCCGTCATCTTGTGAAAAATGCCGTCCCTGAGAATTCCGGCATTGTTGACCACGCAATCGATCCGCCCAAAGGCATCGATCGCGGTTTGCACCATCCGTTCGGCGCCTGCTGCCTCTGCCACGCTGTCGCTATTGGCAACCGCCTCGCCACCGCCGGCACAGATGGTTTTCACAACGGCCTCGGCAGGGGAAAGGCTGGCACCTTCACCGGATAAACTGGCCCCGATATCGTTGACGACGACACGCGCGCCAGATGCCCCCATACGCAGAGCAATCTCCCGACCGATGCCGCCACCAGCTCCGGTCACCAACGCAACCTTGCCCGCAAGCATGCCTTTTCCTTCCGTCATTTTCCCTTCCCCCATTCCTTCTTCATCTAAGCCAGACCTTCATGTTCGCGTGGCTCGATGCTGTCAAGTCCTAGGGCGGTATTTGCAGACAATTTGCCGCCGCAACCGCCGCCCCGGACTACGAAACGTCTCTATACAATTTATACGTTAGTGTTCTTATAAAAATACACGCTAAATTAATGGCGTATTAAGGATTAACGCGAGATAGTGACAGCACCATTCAACCATTACGTGTTTTGTGATGCTGGAAGAACGCCAGGAAGAGACACCGCCGGACCGTAATGACCGCAGAATCTAAGGAATCGCATCGAGAAGGATCAGCAGCCATGAAGACGAATACGCAAGAAGCGGTGGTAGAGGAAGTCGAAACACCGATAGATGAGCAAGAATCGGCGACCGTAACAAACAGCAAGCAAACATACGAAGCTCTTGCACAGCAGCTTTCAAATTTCCGCCAGATGATCGACACCATGCCGATCAACGTCATGACCTGCGATCCGATTGATCTCAAGATTAATTACATCAACCAGACCAGTATCGACACTCTCAAAACCCTGGAACATTTGCTGCCGGTCAAGGCCGACGATCTGCTTGGCCAGTGCATCGACATTTTTCATAAAGACCCATCGCATCAGCGCAAGCTGCTGGGCGATCCCAAAAACCTGCCCCATCAGACGCATATCCAGATCGGCGATGAGACCCTGGAC
>NVWO01000014.1 GCA_002746255.1 Rhodospirillaceae bacterium
GTCCTGTTTCAGAAAGATGGCTTCGCCGCCTGCCTGCTTGATCGCTTCGACAACGGCTTTGCCTTCAACTTCCTTGATGTCCGTTACGACGACTTTTGCACCTTCTTTCGCAAGCAATTGGCTGATTGCCCTGCCAATGCCAAGCGCACCGCCCGTGACAAGGGCAATTTTTCCCGAAACGCGTCCCATGCTCTTTCCTTTCTGTCGTTTTTTACGAGCAGAATTGCCCCAAGCATAACACCCGGAATGCAGCATTCTACTGCCGATTTCCGAAAGCCGTGGCGGTTGCCCCTTGACTCCCTGTGGGTCCCGCCCGACGCTTACCCGCACGTTCAGTAAAACGCACGCACAACCTTCAGGGGAGGGAACACACGTGGGACGCATCGAAGGAAAGGTCGCGATTGTTACCGGCGGCGCATTGGGCATGGGCAAGGCGACGAGCCTGCTTTTCGCAAGAGAAGGCGCAAAAGTCGTCGTAACGGACATCAAGGAAGTTGAAGGCAAAGCCGTTGTCGAAGCGATCAAGCAGGCAGGCGGCGAAGCCATCTTTCTGAAACAGGACGTCACCAAGGAAAACGAGTGGAAGGCTGTCGTCGACAAAGCCATCGGCGAATTCGGCCAGGTTGACGTGCTCGTCAACAATGCCGGCATCCTGCTTTTGAAAGGCTGTCAGGATACAAGCGTCGAGGAACTGGACCTTGTCCTGAACATTAACGTGAAAGGCGTCTTCCTGGGCTGTAAGCATGTCCTGCCCGCCATGCAGAAAGCCGGCGGCGGCTCCATTATCAACATTTCGTCGATCTATGGGCTGATCGGCGCGCCGGGCGGCGTTGCAGCGGCCTATCAGGCGTCGAA
Source organism: Rhodospirillaceae bacterium (assembly GCA_002746255.1). Taxonomy (NCBI): domain Bacteria; kingdom Pseudomonadati; phylum Pseudomonadota; class Alphaproteobacteria; order Rhodospirillales; family Rhodospirillaceae; species Rhodospirillaceae bacterium. The sequence continues at coordinate 856 of NVWO01000014.1, forward strand.
GGGTGCCGTGCGAATCCTGACAAAATCGGTCGCCGCCGAATATGCCCCCCACAACATCCGTGTGAATTCCGTCCATCCGGGCTACATCGAAACCCCGATGACGTCCGATATCACGGAAAGCCCGGAAATGAAGCTTGCGGTGATCGGCCCAACCATCCTGGGACGCACCGGCAGACCGGAAGAAGTGGCCAATGCCACCCTGTTCCTGGCGTCGGACGACGCCTCTTATGTGAACGGCGCCGAATTCGTCGTCGATGGCGGTTACACCGCCATGTAGCCACCACGGCGCTGCAAGGCAACGACGGGCGAAGACAAGAAAGGCCTGGAAAAACCTTGTAAAAGCCTGGGAAGACGTCTGGTGCGCCCGGAGAGATTCGAACTCCCGACCCCCAGATTCGTAGTCTGGTGCTCTATCCAGCTGAGCTACGGGCGCCCAAAACGGTCACAGTAGAAAGCGGAACCTACCCAAAGCCCAGGCGAATGGCAAGCTGGGGCGCATGGACGCACAAGCTCGCAAAGAACCCACGCATGGGTCACAGCGCGGCCGGGGAACGCGCGTTATCCATAGGAAAATTAAAGGGTTGGCAGATACGGTGCCTTCCATAATAATGCTTGGTCCTCCGAGAGGCTGGGTAAATAGGCCTTGGAAGTCATTTTAGCTGAGCGGTATTTGAGAAACATTTCATGACCTTTTCAAAGCGACACGTCGCCGCGCTTGGAGCGGTAATTCTTCTCGGAGGCTGTGCCTCTTTCGGGGAAGAACTTTGGCCATCCCTTACCGGCGATGAACCCGCCGAAGGCGGCACCTTGATCGCCTCCACGTCGGAACCGTCGACAGACCGGATCATTATCGAGCCGTACGAAGCGGGACAGACGAACAGCACGGCCCCTGTGCGTGTTCTAGGCACCACGGCACCACCGGCACGTGCGCCGGCACCGGGTCGCGGCGCGCCGCCCATTCTTGGCACAACCAGTTTCGAGCCGACCGCCGTTACGTCCGGCGCGGCCACTGGCACCTATGTAGGCCAGAAGGTCGTCCAGATCCGTAACGAGCTGGCAACCCTGCGCACGCAGCTTTCCCAACGCAACGGCGTGCTGCAACAGATCCGCAGCACGACGGTCAGCAACGCCCAGCAATATCACGGCATTATCGCCGCTATTCAGGCCCGCCTGCAGGTCGGCACGACACCGGGCAACCCAATCCTGATCAGCCAGTGGCAGACGGCGCAGCAACATCTCAACAACGTCGGCAAAGACGTCGCCAGCCTGAACAGCCTTGCCAATCAAGTGGCCGGCGATTCGGCGATGTCGGCCTATATTCTCGAATCCGCCCGAGCGGCCTACAGCCTTTCCGGCGCCATCGACGAGGATCACCGGCAGCTTGCCATCCTTGAGGACGAAGTAAATCGTTCGGTTGTGATGGTTGACCGGCTTTTAAACGAGTTGAGCGAGGACATCAGCCGCCAGACCACCTACCTCGGCACCGAGCGCCGCAATCTGACAATTCTCTCCGTCTCGGTCAAAAATGGCGAGCTTTATGGGCCCAGCCTTTCGAACCGGGCCTTTTCCTCGCCGCCGATCCACGCCCAATTTTCGGGGAACGCCGGCCAGGTCGCCCTTGCCACCCCGGCGCCGGTTCTGGGACGGCGACCCCTCATCGTCATCCGCTTTGATCGCCCGAACGTCGAATACTCCCAGGCCTTATATACCGCCGTGCGCAACGCCCTGGACCGCCGTCCGAATGCGATTTTTGATCTCGTCGCCGTGGCCTCGACAAAAGGCAACACGGCGGATGCCGCACGCAATACAAACGCCTCAAAGAAAAGCACGGAAGGCGTCCTGCGTGCGTTACGGGACATGGGCCTGCCGGCGGAGCGCCTGAACCTGAAGGCCACCCAAAGCGCAGCGGCCGAATCGAACGAGGTGCATATCTACGTGCGCTGATTTCGCCGCGCACCCTGATCGCACCGCTCCAATGAAAAAACCGGCCCGTCAGAAATGACGGACCGGTTTTTCTTGGCTACCCTGTCGATGGAAACTGAACATCGCTTAAAACTGAAAATTCGTGTGCATGAACGCGCCAAAAACCGAAACACGCTCACCAAGCTGGCAGGAAATCCACCAGGCGGCGCAGGACCTGGCCCAAGCCATCCGGGGCGACGGCCCCTGGCACATGATCGTCGCCATCACCCGGGGCGGTATGGTGCCGGCAGCGATCCTTGCGGCCGAACTTGACATTCGTCGCATCGAAACCATCGCCATTGCCAGTTATGACGGCCAACGCCAGGAAACACCCCGCGTCCTGAAGGCTTGCGAGAGTTCGGGCGATGGCTGCCTTGTCGTCGATGACATCGTGGACACAGGGAAAACTGCCGAGATCGTTCGCGCCCTTTTGCCCGAGGCCTGTTTCGTCACCATTTACGCAAAACCCGATGGCGCGCCTTTCATCGATCATTGCGCCGAAAAGGTCCCCCAGAATGTATGGATCGCATTTCCATGGGAAAACCCGGGTTCGCCCATAATGGGTTCGCCCGCGTCGGACTAGTCTGCGACGGCAAGATTATCGATCAGCCGCGTTTTCCCTAGATAGACAGCAGCGAAGATGCGCGCCGGTTGATCCGCCGTCGCGATATATGCCGTTGCAACAGGGGCTAGGTTTTCCGAGTCGCGAATTTCAAGATAGTCGATCTCCCCAAAACCGGCATGACGAAGTTCGGACCGGCCCCAGGCAAGGGTTTCCGCAATTGCGCGGCCTTGCCTCAGGAAAACGGCCATCTGTCCAAGGGCGTCAAAAAGTTTTGGCGCGATCGCGCGCTCTTGCGCCGTGAGGTAGGCGTTGCGCGATGACATCGCAAGCCCGTCCGCCTCGCGCATGGTCGCAACGCTTTCGATACGCACCGGAAGATCAAGATCGCGCGCAAGCCGCCGCACAACCAGCAATTGCTGGTAATCCTTTTCACCGAAGAACGCCGCATCCGGTAGCACCTGAAGAAAAAGCTTCGTCACCACGGTCGCAACACCAGCAAAATGCACCGGTCGCAACACGCCGCAAAGCATGTCGCTGAGGCCTGTTACGCGAACCTCCGTTGCAAAGCCTTGCGGATAAATTTCCTCAATGGCTGGCGCATAGAGAAGGTCGGCCCCGACCGCCGCAAGTTTCTCCAAATCCGCCGCTTCGTTCCGGGGGTAGGCGGCAAGGTCTTCGTCCGGCCCAAATTGCAAAGGATTCACAAGGATCGTTACCAGCGTGCGGTCCATCTTTTCCCTGGACGCACGGACAAGGGCAAGATGCCCTGCATGCAGGGCGCCCATCGTCGGCACAAGGCCGACCGTTTCACCGGCCGCGCGCCAGGATGTGACCACATGCCGCAAATCAGCGACCGTCCGCACGCAGCCTGTCTCATCTCCTGTTTTTGCGTGGTGCATGCGGTTCATGAAAAATCCATGACGTGTCTCAAAGCAACGTGTCTCAAGGTTGCGCGGCGGCGGTCGCGGCTTAAGGCTTCCGCTTCTTCATGCCAAAGCAATGGCTGGCTTCGGGGAAACGTCGTTTTTTGACATCCCTTGCGTATCGCGCAGCCGCCTTTTCAATCGTCTCGCCAAGAGTCGCGTAGCGTTTTACAAAACTTGGGGTGAAGTCGGAGAACAGGCCGAAGATATCTTCCGACACAAGAATTTGCCCGTCGCAAGCAACCGAAGCGCCGATGCCAATTGTCGGGACATCAAGCAATTCCGTTAATTCCGCCGCAATGGGTGCAAGGGTGCCTTCGACGACAACGGCAAAGGCCCCCGCCGCCGCAATGGCCCTGCCGTCAGCCAGAATCTGCTTTGCCTCGGCTTTCGTTTTGCCGCGCGCGCCGAACCCGCCATAAGCACGCACGGATTGCGGCATCATGCCGACATGCCCCATGACGGGAATGCCGCGCTGGGTCAGAAAGGAAACGGTTTCCGCCATCGCCTCCCCGCCTTCCAGCTTGACCCCGGCGGCGCCCGTTTCCTTAAGGACGCGCGCCGAAATGCGGTAGGCGGCCTGTGGCGATTCCTGATAGCTGCCGAAAGGCAGGTCAATGATTACGCAGGCACGCGACGCCCCACGCATGACCGCCTGTCCGTGCGCGATCATCATGTCGACCGTCACGCCAAGCGTGCTTTCCATCCCATAAAGAACCATGCCGAGAGAATCGCCCACAAGCAGCAGGTCAACATGCGCGTCCAGCCACTTTGCCATAGGCGTCGTATACGCGGTCAGGCACACAATCGGCGCATGGCCCTTGCGCGCGCGAAGCGCCGGGATGGTGATTGCCTTTGTTGCCTTTGTTGCCTTTGTTGCCTTGGGCATTTTTCGCCTCTCTGAACGGCCTCCCTCAAGGCCAGTCCGTCTTACTGCTTCGTTTCGCGCCGCGGCGCCATGTGCATCGGCCAGAATTCCTGCATCGACAGATAGGTGAACGACGCCGACCAACCGATCAGCACCAGGCCGTTCAACGATTCAACGGCGGCAATCAGGCGCAGGCCACCGGCCGGATAGATGTCGCCCATACCCAACGATGTGTACGTGCCGGTCGAAAAATAAAGATAGTCCATAAAGGTTGTAACCGGCAGCCCTTCAAAACTCCCAAGGGCGAAATGATCGACAAAGATGTAATAGGCCAGCGCATAGAGCCACACCTCAATCGTGTGCGCAAAGAATGCGGCAATCATCACGAAGAGCATCCGCGTTCGCGGCGGAATCGCGAGCCGGGGCAAAGCAATTGATGCCAGCCGCAAGACCTCGTAATGCACAAAAACCGTCAGCAGAACAAGCGCGGTCAACGTAAAAAAGGTTGCAAACATGGAGCCTGCCCTTGGCTGTTCAAAAAATTGGCTGTTCAAAAAACCCCGCCATGGGGTGCGTTGTGGCATCTTATCGAAGGGAGGCCTTAAGGAAAACCGCGAAGCCGCCCGGCCCATACGCCCGGCAACCAGAAACCACCCGGACAAAACCTGATATGAAAAACATGCGATGACCCGTCCCGCTCGAATTTTCACAAAATCTCGGAAACCCGCCCGCAATCCGTGGCTTGCGCACGCACGCACGTGCCTCGCCATGACCGTTTTTCTTTTCTTTTCCGCACTCCTGCCCGCATCTGCAGCCGAAAACGCCACGACGTCCCCCCATATGGTGGCAGCCGCCCACCCGCTCGCCGTCCAGGCGGGCCTGGAAATTCTCCGAGAAGGCGGCAGCGCCATCGACGCCGCGATTGCCACCGAGCTTGTGCTGACCCTTGTCGAACCCCAGTCCTCTGGCATTGGCGGTGGCGGCTTCCTCGTCCATTACGCAAAAAAAACCGGCCGGGTTGAAAGTTTTGATGGTCGGGAAACCGCGCCCGCCGGCGTGGATGAAACGCTTTTCCTCGATGCAGAAGGTCGCCCACGCCCCTTTCACAAAGCGGTTGTCGGCGGCCATTCCGTCGGCGTTCCCGGCCTGTTACGCATGTTGGAGATGGCCCACAAGGCCCATGGAAACCTTCCCTGGAAACGCCTGTTCGCACCCGCCATCCGTCATGCCGAAGAAGGCTTCGAAATTTCAAAGCGGCTGGCCCGCATGATCGCCAACACGAAGGACCTTGATGCCTTCGCCGCGACGAAGGCCTATTTCCTGAACCCGGACGGCACACCAAAACCCGCCGGCACGGTTTTGCGCAACCCGGCCCTTGCGCATACGCTTCGCCGCATTGCCGAAGACGGTGCCGACGGCTTCTATGAAGGGCCGATTGCGAAAGCCATCGCGAAAACGGTCGCCACCGCAAGCCGCAATCCCGGCGCCATGACACCGGAAGATATCGCCGCCTATCGCCCGCTCAAACGCGCCGCCATCTGCCGCTCGTATCGCGGCGCACGCATTTGTACGATGGGGCCGCCAAGCTCGGGCGGGGTCACGCTGTTGCAAATTCTAGGCATCTTGGAAAATTTCGACCTTGGCGCATATCGGCCCGGCACCACCCAGACCATCCACCTCATCACCGAAGCCAGCCGGCTTGCCTTTGCCGACCGCAACCGCTATCTCGCCGACCCGGATTTTGTACCGCAACCCATCGACGCGTTGCTGAACCCGGCCTATCTCAAAAAGCGCGCCCGCCTAATTTCAAGAACGAAAAGCATGGGGATCGCCCAACCGGGAATTATTTCCGGCACGCCGCCGGAAAAACCATCCCCGGCGCATCCGGAATCACTTTCCACAACACATCTAAGCGTCGTCGATGGCGAGGGCAACGCACTTGCCCTGACCGCCAGCATCGAAGGGCCCTTTGGCTCGCGGTTAATGGTCCACGGCTTTTTGCTGAACAATGAACTGACGGATTTCGCCTTCCTGCCGGTGCAGGACAACATGCCCGTCGCCAACCGTGTCGCCCCCGGCAAACGTCCGCGAAGCTCAATGACGCCAACCCTGGTGTTCGATCCGGACGGGCGCTTTCGCATGGCGATCGGGTCGCCCGGCGGGCCGTACATCATCGGCTTTGTCCTCAAGACCCTTGTCGCCACCCTTGACTGGAAGATGGACATCCAGGAAGCCATCGCGCTGCCGAATTTTGTGAACCGCAATGGCAAGACGGAACTTGAAGCCAAAACGGCCCTTGACGCCACCGTGCACGACCTGGAAAAGCTTGGACACATCGTCCTTTCCCGCAAACTGACAAGCGGCCTTCACGGGATCGCCCGCCAGGAAAACGGGTTTGCCGGCGGGGCCGACCCCCGACGCGAAGGCATTGCCCGTGGCGAATGATCTGCGCGAATAATCTGCGCGAATAATCTGAAAAGGAACAAAGAGACGCAATGCTGAAACATATCCGAAAGCTTTTTAAGCCCACCACCACCCCGATGGATGCGGTCGAGGACGACGCCCCGGTGCAAATGGCGGTGGCGGCCCTTCTGATTGAAGCGGCCCTGTTTGACGGCCATTTTGACGACCGGGAACGGAGACAAATCCTGAAACTGCTTCGCGCACGCTTTGATTTAAGTGAAATGGCGGCGCAGACCCTATGCGAACAGGCGCAGATCTGGGCGGAAGATCCAAACAACCTTCACCGCTTCACAAAAACCGTCAAGGACGCCATGCCGCACGAAGAACGCGTCGAGCTGATTGAGATGCTATGGGAGGTCGCCTACGCGGATGGCCGCATCGACGACTTCGAGGCAAATTTACTCCGCCGAATAGGTGGCCTTATTTACGTATCCGATCGAGAAAGGGGTCAGGCGCGAAAGCGCGTCCTAAGCCGCCTCGCTATTGACGAAAGCAAAAACCCAAGGTAAAGCCATCGAATGTCGACGGACCTAAAAACCCCGTGGCTGGAAGAAAAATAGCTGGAAGAAAAATGGCCGGAAGGAGAGCGTAATGCCTTACGTCGTCACGGAAGCCTGCATCAAGTGCAAATACACGGACTGTGTCGAGGTCTGTCCGGTTGACTGCTTCTACGAAGGGGAAAACATGCTCATCATCCATCCGGACGAATGCATCGATTGCGGTGTGTGCGAGCCGGAATGCCCGGTTGAAGCAATTATCCCCGACAGCGAAGGGGATGCCGACAAGTGGCTGGAATTGAATACGGAATATTCAAAAATCTGGCCGAATATCACGAAGAAAAAAGATCAGCCTGCCGACGCCGATGACTGGAAGGATGTCAAAAATAAATTCGAGACGCATTTCAGCACCAAACCAGGCGAAGGCGACTAAAGACTCATCCTGCCGGAACCACCCAAGCAACCGCTTGATTTTCCAGATAAAATCTGAAAAGCGGCACATATCCTGTCCTTTTGTCGGTTTTTGTGATATCCCGTGGCGCTTCATGTGCTGCACATCCCGGCTGGCAGCTTGGCGGTCCTGGCTGCGGGGCAGCGGTTTGCCCGCCCGCAAAGGGTTCCCGTGATGGCCAGGATTGGGGGAAATTGACGCCGATGCCCAAGAAAACGAAGCCCAAAACGAAGCCCAAAGCAAAAGCAGCGCCAAAATCCAAGCCCAGGCCGAAAGCCAAGCCGAAGGCTAAGGTGAAGCCGAAGGCTAAGGTGAAGCCGAAAGCCAAGCCGAAGGCTAAGCCAAAACCGAAACCGAAACCGAAGCCGAAAGCCAAGCCGAAAGCCAAGCCAAAGGCTAAGCCAAAACCGAAGCCGAAGGCTAAGCCCAAAGCCAAGGTGAAGCCGAAGCTCGCGCCAAAAACAAAAGCAAAGGTAAAAACAAAACCCGTGTCGAAACAAAAAACAAAAGCTGCGCCAAAAGCAGCACCGAAAGCCACGCCCAAACCAAAAATCGAGCCCAAACCAAAACCGGCGTCAAAGCCTGCGCCCAAACTAAAGCCTGCGCCCTATGGCAAGGGGGACTACGCCGTCTATCCCACCCACGGTGTCGGTAAAATCACGGCCATCGAAAAGCAGACGGTCGTTGGTCAGGAATTACAGGTCTTCGTCATTCATTTTCCGAAAGAAAAAATGACGCTGCGGGTGCCCCTTGAAAAAGCGGAAGCCTCTGGTCTTCGCAAGCTCTCCAGTCGCGAAAAAATGCGCGGCGCGCTGAAAATTCTACGCGGAAGAGCGAGAATACGTCGCACGATGTGGAGCCGTCGGGCGCAGGAATATGAGTTGAAGATCAATTCCGGCAACCCGATTTTGATCGCCGAGGTTGTGCGGGATCTGCACCGGAATGCCGGCCAGCCGGATCAGTCCTACAGCGAGCGGCAGATCTACGAACTTGCCTTCGAACGTCTGTGCCGGGAAGTCGCTGCCGTCGAAAATCTCGACGACGAAAAAGCGGTGCAAAAAATCGAGGGCCAATTACAGGCCGACCAACCGACGCCACCACCGCCCGACCCTGCTGACCAGGGATAAGGTCTATTCTTCTAGAATTTCGATCTGTTCGGGATGCGTGGCTTCGATCATCGGACCGTTAAAGCGTTTGATCCAGCCGCGCACGCGAACGCGCTTGCCGGCATAAGCGCTGATGTCAGCGCCTTCCCGCTCGAAAACGCGACGTGCCTTCGGTGAGATGGCGATGGTGAAATCCTTGCGCCAGTCATCTCCAAAATTCAAATAACCGCGACCTTTCACGACAAGGGCCTTTCGGACCCTGCCCGTGACAAGTGCAAAACGGTTCAAGCGATCGGCAGCCCCGCCCACGTCAAGCACTCGGTAAAAAGGATGTGCCCAGATGCCGCGCTTTTCCGCGCGCGCCTTACGCTCCAGCGCCAGCATCAAGGCAATCCGCGCCCGATTGTCGGTAAAACTGTAAACGCGCGCAAGACCGCGTGACAGCATTTTTCCCTGCAACCATTCGCCATCGCTTTGGTCTTGCCCGCCCTGGTCTTGGCCGCCCCGGTCTTGGCCGCCCCGGTCTTGACCGTTTACGAAGAGATGCGCCAACAGCCGGCCGTGCCGGTCACGTTGGCGCCCAAAAAAACGCAGCTGAATTTTTCTGCCAAGGGCGAAATCGGCCAGCGCTTCCCTCGCTGCGTCCGCCAGTGGCTGGCTGGCAACGCCCGACCGCCCGAGGGAAAGCGTTGGTGCCTGAATACCCACCAGCCGGACGGCCTCCCCATTTTCCAGGATCACCGTATCCCCATCCACGACGTCGCGGACAACGCCCCATTCCACCACCCTTTCCGCAGCGGCAAGGACGGGCATGGGAAGAAAAAAAAGTAGAAAAAGAAAGCGCGCGCGCAGCCTCATTTTGATGAGTATAGCAAGCCAACGGCTTTGTGCCGCGCGCCGCGTTGCGATACGCTTTCCGCTCGATCCATAAGATTCAAAGGCTGAAAGAGCGATGCTGCGAAAACGCCTCTTCCCAGAAATTGAGCCCCGGAAAACGGGGATGCTGCCTCTGGACCACGGGCATCGCATGTATTGGGAAACCGCCGGCCAGGCGAACGGGATTCCCGTTCTTTTTCTACACGGTGGCCCAGGATCGGGCATTTCACCGGCCAGTCGTCGCTTCTTTCGTCCCAGCCACTACCAGATTGTCCTTTTCGACCAGCGCGGCGCCGGCAGATCGACTCCAAAAACATCACTTCTGGCAAACACGACCCGCCATCTTGTCCGCGACATCGAAAAATTACGCCGATATTTGGGAATCGAACGCTGGCTGCTTTTCGGTGGCTCATGGGGAAGCACGCTGGCGCTTGCCTATGGCCAGGCGCATCCCCAACGCGTCCTTGGCTTCATCCTGCGCGGCATCTTCCTTGGCCGGGCGAGGGAAATTGACTGGTTCCTTCACGGCATGGAAAATTTTTGCCCCGAAGCGGGACGCGCTTTTCATGAATTCCTGCCCGAGAAGGAACGCGGGACGCGCCTGAAGTCCTATCTCCGTCGGCTGAAGCATCCAGACCCGGCAGTCCATTTTCCGGCCGCCGCCGCCTGGAACGCGTATGAGCGCGCCTGCGTCAGCCTGCTGCCATCGCCCGCACCACGGCGGCGGGAAACAACCCAGGCCCAGCTCGCCATCGCCCGGATCGAAGCCCACTACATGGCCCACAACATGTTCCTGAAGGAAAACACGCTGCTCGATCATCTGGACCGCATCGCCCACCTGCCGGCGACGATCGTCCAGGGCCGCTATGACCTTATTTGCCCGGCCCACACGGCCGACACGCTGGCGAGACGCTGGCCGAAGGCAACCTACCGGGTGGTGGAAGACGCCGGTCACACCGCCTTCGAACCCGGCATTCAGGCCGCCCTTGTGCAGGCGACGGAGGCCTTTGCAGGAAGGGGTTGAAAAACCAGCGCAAAAGGCTTGCGTATCCGGCTCATTCCCGAAACAATCCAGAAAAATTCGTCTTCTTTGGGCTGGAAATTCTATGCCATTACGCACCCGTCTTCGCGCCCCCCGTCTTCGCAGCTTTGGCTCTGGCTTTAGCTGGGGCCTCGCATTGCTTGGCCTTGTCTTTCTTGGCCCCCGCGAAAGCCAGGCCCAGATCTTTAAGGCCGTCGATAACGAACCGGCCTTCCTTGCCATCGGCCTGGGTGCCTTTGATGCACTGGACGACAAAACGGCGGGGCAGTTGCATTTCGAATATCGCTCGAATTTACGGCTGTGGATCTTCAAGCCCCATGGCGGCATCTTCGTAACGACGGACGGCGCGGTGTACGGCTATGCGGGCTTTCGGGTCGATGTGTTTCTGGGTCGTCGCTGGGTTTTAAGCCCCAGCACCGCAATCGGCATCTTTGAAGAAGGCAGCGGCAGGGACCTGGGCAGCGCCTTGGAATTTCGCTCAGGTGTTGAACTGGCCTACCGCTTCGACGATCGCTCCAGGCTTAGCGCCGGGCTTTTTCACCTCTCAAACGCGTCCATTGGCACCCGCAATCCGGGCGAAGAATCCGTCATGCTTTTCTATGCCCTGCCAATCGACCGCTTTCTCAAGCACTGGTAAGACGGCTCTGCGCGCTGCGCGTGCCTGAGGACCGTTATGGCCAACCAAGCGCCCGTAGCTCAGCAGGATAGAGCACCAGATTCCTAATCTGGGGGTCGTGGGTTCGAATCCCGCCGGGCGCACCATTTTCTTTGGTCGCGAACGGCTTGACAGCCGCGCCGATCAGCATCCTAATCGCCCTGATCTTGAGAGCTGCCAAGAACAGCCTTAGCGCAAAAAAGACGGCGCAAAAAAGACGGTGTAAAAAAGATGCTGCAGAAAAAAATGGCCCTAAAAAAACAGTTTTCCAAAATTCTTTGCGGAATGCTGTTCCCAATTTTTCTGCTCGCGGCATGCCAGACGACGGAAACATCCCCGTCCGAACAGGACCAGCGCGACGAGATCATCGCGTACTGCAAGTCCTACGCGCAAAAAGAGCGCGGCCGCTTCGTAAAACGGGAAAAAGCCGCATCGAAGGGTCGCGACCGGAATCTAGGTGTAAAAGCGCGCCAATTTTTTAACCGGGCACGCATCCAATGCCTGGAGGGATACGGCCTCTCGCCTTCAGAATAGCCGTGCCCGCCTTCAGGCCGCGCACCGAAGTCATTCCGGGCCATTTTCTTTTTTCTAATCGGGTGTCTTCGACCCCCGCCAAATCAGGAAAAGGCCGATCACGACGGCCAGCACACCAACCGCAACGCCGCTCTGTGCCTTCCCCCCAAGGAAGATCCACCCCTCATGCTTGTCGAGAATGACATCGTACAAATAGCTTAAATTGTTCACGAGCACGCCAAGGACGATAAGGGCCATGCCCTTTGTTGCATTGCTTCCCATTTTGAACGCTCCTTCTAAAATAATCTCCGAATAGCGAGGCTAGCCTATTTTTTGCTGCACCCACAAACACTCCGGGACAAGGGCATAAATGGATGGCGCGCCTTACGAAAGGTCCTGGGGCCACACAAATGCCGAGAGAGTCCCAAGGCCGGCATCGGCGTCCTGCCAATCGGCGCCGGAAAGGCCAATCACGGCAAGGCCCGCCGCCGGATGCCCCCGGCTTAAACGTTTCAATGCCTTTGGCGTTCCATCCATCACAAGCTTGCGCACAAGATGCGTGAAGCCGGGATTGTGTCCGATGACCAACGCCGAATCGACATTGGCCGGAAGACGGCGGAGACAGGCTAGAATCTGGCTTGGCGACGCAAGGTAAAGCGTCTTTAGAAAATGGACCGGCACGTCCGGGCCAAGGCCCACGCGAAGCTGCTCCCAGGTTTCGACGGCACGGCGCGCCGTCGAACAAAGCACCAAGGCCGGCCGCATGCCTTTTTTCGCCAGATGCGCCCCCATCTTCTGCGCATCGCGTTGCCCGCATTTGTTCAGGCAGCGATCAAAATCCGCACGGGGGCCACCTGTCAAATCCGACTCCCCATGGCGCAGAAGATAAAGCGTCTTTTCAGGCATAGGCCTTCCTTCCACGTTATGAGGCGCGCGTGTGATCGAGCCAGGCCTGAAACATGAGCACGTCCCAAAGAGGATACTGCCAGTTTCGCTTCCCCTGCTGATGTTCCCGCCATTTTTCCAAAATGGGCTCCGGGTCAAAGAACCCCTCATCCCGCAGACGGCCCTCTTCCAGCAAGGCCTCGCCCCAGTCCCGCAAGGGACCACGAAGCCAGGAATCAATCGGAACGCCAAACCCCATCTTTGGCCGGTCGATGAGTTCGCCGGGAACGTAGCGGCCAAGCACTTGGCGCAACAGCCACTTCCCCTGACCATGCCGTAATTTCATATTTCGCGGCAAACGCCAGGCGAATTCAACCACGCGATGGTCAAGAATGGGAACGCGCACCTCCAACCCAACCGCCATGCTTGCCCGGTCCACCTTCGTCAGAATGTCGTCTGGAAGGTAGGTAACGGTATCAAGAAATTGCATCCGCTCCATGAAATCCGGGAATTCCCCCGCCAGATTTTCGTCCCATAAAATGCCCGTCGGCTCGGTCCCCTCACGCAGGATGGACGCCGGGTTTTCCCAATGGGTCAGCAGCCGCCGGTAAAGGGCATCGCAATTCGAAAGGGCTAGCAAATCCGCAAGCTTGTGCAGCTTGTCCCCAGCCTGGCGCGGACGCAGACGAGACGGCAACACGCCAAACAGACGGCTCCAGTCCGCCGGTGAAACCGCACGAAGCATCGCCGCCGCGCCATGGCGGAGCGGCAAGGGCAGGAACTCCAGCTTGCGCCAAAGCGCTTCCGCCCAGAAATACCGGTTGTAGCCTGCAAAAAGCTCGTCACCGCCATCGCCGGAAAGGGCAACCGTCACATGCTGCCGGGTCAGCTCTGAAACAAGGAAGGTCGGGATCTGCGAGGAATCGGAAAAGGGTTCGTCATAAATCTGTGGAAGTTTTGGAATAACCTCCAGGGCGTCCCTCGGCGTCGCGTAAAGTTCTGTATGTTCGGTCCCAAGATGTGCCGCAACTTTTTTTGCATCACCAGCTTCGTTATAAGCCTTCTCATGAAAACCAATCGTAAATGTGCGCACCGGGCGACGGCTTTGCGCCTGCATCAACGCTGCGATTGTCGAGGAATCGATGCCGCCGGAAAGAAATGCGCCGAGAGGAACATCCGCAACCATCCGTTGCTTCACCGCATCACGAAGCAGCACATCGAGTTCTTCGGTCGCGTGCCCCGCGTCCATTTCCGATCGCGATGCGACCGCGTCTCCGGCAATTTCCCGCAAATTCCACCAGGTGGAAATCTCCGGCGTTCCGTTAAAGCGAAGCGTCAGCATCTTTCCCGGCTCCAGCTTAAAACTATCGCGGTAAATGCTGTGCGGGGCCGGGATATAATTGTGGCGCAAAAAGGACGTGAGCGCGTTGCGGTTCACATCCGCACGGAAATCAGGATGGGCACGCAAAGCTTTCAGTTCGGATGCGAAGAGAAAAAGATTGCCCTGATGCGCCCAATAAAGCGGCTTGATGCCCAGCCGGTCGCGCACAAGGGTTAGCGTGCGCTCCCTGCGATCCCAGAGTGCGAAAGCAAACATGCCTACAAGGCGTTCAAGGGTGGCGGCAAGCCCCCAGGCCGCAATCGCCTCAATGAGGATTTCGGAATCGCAATGCCCACGAAAGCCAATGCCTTTTTGCGCCAGCTCGGCGCGCAATTTTTCAAAATTATAGACTTCGCCGTTATAGGAAAGCACATAACGGCCATCCCGGGATTCCATTGGTTGATGGCCAGAAGGCGAGAGGTCGAGGATTGAAAGTCGGCGGTGGGCAATGGCAACACCGGCGGCGGCCTCAATCCAGGCGCCGTCGTCGTCGGGGCCGCGATGGCGAAGGGTGCGCGCCATACGCCGGACCGTCGCCACCAGCCGATCGGGGGGCGTCGCACGGGAAAGATCGACGAAACCCGCAATCCCACACATTCAACGACCCCTGTCGCCCCGCCAGAAGACACCCTGTCGCTTCAATCCACACATCCTAATTCTCTTCGCGCTGGAGCAGATCACCGATGGCTTTTTTCTCGCCCGCGATCAACCCGGCATAAAGCCTCTCATAGCTCTGCACACAGGCCGCAGCGGAAAATTTCTTCGCCATCCTTTCCCGACCGGCATCCCCCATCCGCCGGCAAAGCTCCGGATCTTTCACAAGCGTCAGAATAGCCTCGCCAAGGCGCACCGGGTCCTGGGGCGGCACCACGAAACCGGTCTCGCCATCCGCGACCGCCTCGGTATTGCCACCAACGTCCGTGACGACCATCGGCAGGCCCGCTGCCATGCCTTCAAGGATAGCGTTCGAAAAGCCTTCTTCGTCCGAGCAAAGCAACCCGATATCGGCAGAGGCTAAAAGCAGTGCCGTATCCGAACGTGGCCCCAACCAGCGCACGTTTGAAAAGATCCGGTTTTCGCGAGCAGTTTCCATCAGCGCGGCCCCAATGCCGTCATCGCGACCAACGCAAAGCAGCACCCATTTTTTCGGCAAAGACGCGCGGATTTGCCCAAAAGCGCGCAACAGATTTGCGTGGCCCTTGTAATAAATCAGATTGGCGACAAGGATAAAAACAAGCGTCTCGTCGTCAACATTGTGAGCCGGAAGCAGCTCCCCCCGAGAGGCTTTTTCCGCCCCAGAGGCAGGGCCGGCATTCTCGATGCCATTGTAAATAAGACCGAGCTTTTCTTCCTGGACACCTTCCCTGCGAAGTTCTTCCAGCACCGCCTTTGAATTGCCAAGCACGGCGCACATGCGCGCGTGCAACCATCTCTCCACCCGCGCAAGGAACGGGTGGCTTTTCTGATAGGCGGCAAGGCTACGCCGGCTCATCACCCGACAACGGGTTTGCGTCAGGATGGCACAGGCCCCGCCGATCAAATAAGCCATAGGAAGGAAAAAATGCACGACATCCGGTCGAAAGCGGCGCAACAGCGTCATTAAACGAAATATCGTCAGGGGAAGAAGGACCACCAGACGCAACCCCTTTGGCAACAGGCGGCGGATCCGCCCCCCCCCCAGGGCTCAACAACAAGAATGCCCGCCTGTTCCAGCATGGGCGCCAGCACGCCCTTGTGGGTCAGCGTGTAAACGGTAATTTGAAAGATATCGCGATTGAGGTGAGGAAGGACTCGGGTAAGATGGCGTGCCGTACCGCCAACATCCAGATCACCGGTAACGATGAGCAATTTTCTCTTCATTCTATCCAACCGTGCTTTGCTAGGTTTTGGCCCATGTTCCTGCAGGTTTTTGGGGGAGTGCGGCGGGATACTCATTGAAAAAAATTGCGCCACAGTGCCAGACGGCACCTGACCGTTTTTTGTACCGTCCAAGAACGCAGCGAAGGTAACATATGCCCCGCCCTCGAAAAGCAAAGATTCTCTTTCTGGTAACAGAGGACTGGTATTTCTGTTCCCACCGCCTTCCCGTCGCACGGGCGGCACGCGATGCCGGCATGGAGGTAGCCGTCGCAACCAATGTGACGGATCATGGTGCGGCGATCCGAAAGGAAGGGTTTTGCCTCATCCCGCTTGCATTTCGAAGGGGCAGCCTCAACCCCCTGAACGAGGCGCGCTGTTTGATCGCGCTGTTCCGTCTTTATCGGCAGGAACGGCCCGACCTTGTCCATCACGTGGCCATCAAGCCGGTTCTTTACGGTTCCTTCGTCGCCTGGCTGCTACGGATTCCTGCCGTTGTGAATGCCCTTGCGGGCCTGGGCTTTATCTTCACCTCACCAACATGGCGCGCGCGCGCGCTGCGTCCCTTTGCCAGTTTTGCCCTACGTTTTTTGCTAAACCGCGTGCCCGGCCGGGTGATCCTGCAAAATCCGGATGACCAAAGAACCCTGAAAAGGGTGGCGCATCTTGAAGATGGGCGAAGCCTTGTGATTGCCGGGTCCGGCGTCGACATGGACCACTTCCAGGCGCTGTCGGAACCATCCGGCACACCGGTCACCGTCGCTATAGTTTCCCGCATGCTGATCGACAAGGGCGTCCTCGACCTGATCGAAGCGGCGCGATGCCTGCGGCGCCAGGGCATGACGCTCCGCATTCTTCTTTTCGGCCTTCCCGATCCGGAAAACCCAAGCTCCATTTCCCAGACCCAATTGGAGGCCTGGACGGCCGAGGGTATTGCCGAGTGGCGTGGGTTCGAACGCGACGTTCGGCGCGTCTGGCAGGAGGCTCATTTCGCCATTCTCCCTTCTTGTGGGGGGGAAGGCCTGCCGAAATCCCTGCTTGAAGCCGCTGCCTGCGCGCGCGCCATTGTCACAACGGACGTTCCCGGTTGCCGGAGCGTCGTGCAGCCGGAAAAAACCGGCCTACTTGTCCCGCCCGGAAATGCCCAGGCCCTGGCAGCGGCAATGGCACGTCTGGCAGGGGACGCGGATTTGCGCGCATCCATGGGAAAACAGGGCCGTCTTTTCGTCGCGGAATTTTTTTCCGAACGCGTGATCGTCGAACAGACAATGACGCTCTATCGCGATCTGCTTGGCCGCTGATTTCCGGAAACCCGGTTTGAGGTCGCGTTAAGCCATTTCCGGCGTGGCGAAAATTTCAATAATATGGCCGCGCCTGGCGACACGATCCGACAACCAAAGCAGGCCCTGCAACGGCAGCGTAATCGCCGGGTTGGGCAGGTGAAACACCTGCTCAGGCAGCCAGGTGGACAGACTCTCGGCCCGGAACCCGCCCATTTCCATCAGGCGCAAAGCGCTTGACGCAGTGTAAAAATAAGGATGATGGAGGGACGCCAGATTATAGGGACGATGGTGGCCTGCCGCGCGATAAATAAGATCAATCGGGTTGATGAATTGCTGGGGAATTTCGATTACCAGCAAACCATCCGGGGCCAAAAGCGTGCGAATGGCGTCCAGATAGGCAAGCGGATCCAACAAATGCTCCAACACATGGTTCATGACAACCACGTCGTAATGGGACCGCAACGGCAAGTCGTCACGAAGGAGGTCGCCCTCGAAAATTTCGATGCCATGGGTGCGCCGTGCCTCTTCACAGGCCCAGCTGGAAATCTCGACGCCTTCGGCGGCAATCCCCTGATCCCGCGCCGCGCGAACGAAAAAGCCGCTGGCCGCACCAATATCAAGAAGGCTTTCCGGCTTGCGCCCCAAGCGCTTTGCAATCCGCCGGACCCGGTGCCCGAAATATTCGAGCTGCCGCCCTTCAATGCAGCTGAACGGGCAGGCCGCATCCCGGCATGTGTAATAGGCCTCCGAATAGAGCGCCTTGCATTCCTCAAAGCTCGGCATGGGATCCAACCAGGCAACGTCCCCGCAGCGGAGCACTTTTCGATCAGACGGAAGGGAAAGCAATTGCGAAGCCGCCGACCATTCCTTGATCGACGGTCCGGGCTTTGCAAGAAAACAGCGTTGTGGGGCGTATGGCAAAGCGGCAATCCTCAAGAGGGTCGAACCGAACGAAACAGCAATAGGAACGTACAGAGAAATGTAAATCCTGTCACGACGGCAATGCCGGCAAGCCCCCAGATGTCGCGCAGGATAAAATCACCAAGGGCGTTGAGAGCAAAAGCGAAACCGCCAATCGCAAGAATGTGCCATCCCATGCGTGCATTCAGCTGTGCATTCAACATTGCGGCACGCCACAGCATCAGGGTTGCAAGCTGAAACGGAAGCCCCCAGACAAGAAAGAGAAAGGCGCGTTCGCCTTCCTGCGACCATGTTTCCACACCCGGTGAGGCGTAAAGCCAGACAAGCAGTGGCTGGTGCACAAGCCCCAGAAAGAGCGCAATCGCCGCGCCGCCTAGAAGTGCAACACCGACCGAACGACGAATGCTTTGCCATTGGCGTGCCACCTCGCCTTGCGCCAACGACCACGCCGTCGTCATCACGGACAGCACCGCCCAGCCAAGAACGCCGACCGGAATAAGGTAAATACGCTCGATCAACTCAAACGTGCTGACCGAACCTTCTGTGAGCCCTCCCGCCATCACCCGGTCGACCAGCGGATTGCCGTTCATCAAGGCAAGGCCGCCCCATTGCAGGCCGATGTTCCTAAAATAGGGCGCCGCCGGTGTTCCCCGCCAGGAAAAGCCCGCAAGCGGGTGGCGGCGCAGAAGGCTGGCCCCAAGAAAGGCAAGCCTTGCAAGCTCCCCCAGCAGGTAGCCGATGGCGAGCGCATGAACCCCAAAACGGTCATGCAGCAACCACATCGCACCCAAAACAAAGATGCCCAGCAGGGCTGGCGAGGCGGCAACGGTGGCGAAACGGCGATCGGCATTCAGCCATCCGGAAAAAAGGCTGATCCATATGCTGAGTATCAGGAGGGGCGAAAGCTCGACGAAAAGAAGGCGCGTCCGGGCAACAAGCGCCACATTTTCTTCACCCCATGGGAAGGCCCACAGACTCGCCACCAACACAGCCCCAAGAAGCAGCGTAAACCCGGAAAGTAGAACCCCGGAATGAAAAACAAGCGCCCAGCGTTCCGCCGCAGCGCATTTGAGAATTCTAGAGACGATGGAGGCTTCCAGAAGAAGCCCCATCGTCGTTCCCCAGAAAAGAAT
Organism: Rhodospirillaceae bacterium; assembly: GCA_002746255.1. NCBI lineage: Bacteria > Pseudomonadati > Pseudomonadota > Alphaproteobacteria > Rhodospirillales > Rhodospirillaceae > Rhodospirillaceae bacterium. Next base: position 20,237 of record NVWO01000014.1, read on the forward strand.
GCCCGCAGCGGCCAGAAAAAAGGCGTCCGTCGCAACGCCCAGCGTGTAGGTGTGTGCCACCATCACCGGGATCAGCACCGTGACGCCACGCGCAACAAGGCCGCCGAAAACGGCCGCCGCAATGCCGCGCGCAATCATCGAAGCGACTCACGCGCCCTGACCGCCGCGCCGGCCTGAAAAACCGCCGGGGCAGCTTTAAAAGGCGTCGGGGCAGAGCTAAAAAACGTCCCGGCAAGAAAAAATGCCAAAACGACATGGGCCGCACGAAAGCCAAGCGCGTCATGAAGCAACATCGGCATCAGGATACAAAGACAGAGGCTTGCCTTCCAGGAAGCGTTCAGTTTTTTTCCGCCAAGAACGATAAACGCAAGCACCACACCGAAGATGCCGACGCCGAGCGCGCCAAGTTCCATCAACAGGTGCAGCGGCGTGTTATGAACGTTCGCCAGGCGCAGCGCCTGCAGACTGGAATTTTCCGCGATATGGCTGCCAAATTGATTTAAGCCCGTTCCCCATGGAAAGCTTTCAACGACAAGCTGCCACCCAAACGACCAGAGCCGGATGCGGGTGTCGATGGAATGCCAGAGGCTCCCATCAAGGTGGCTGTATATTGCAACAAAGGGAGTCCCCAGATTTATCTGGATGAGAGCGGCGACAAAAAGGGCGGTCAACGCGGCGGAGAAACCAATGAGAAGCAGCATCCGCCTGAGCCTTCTTTCTTTAAATTTTAGCGATTCCGAAAAGAAAAAAAGCACGGCCACTAGAAAAACGATCAGAATAAAAAACTTCGTATAAAGAAGAATAATGACGACAAGCGCCCAGACGATGGCCGCCACCGGCTTCAAAAAATTCGCCGGTTTTTCTTCCCTGCTTTGCAAAAAAAGAAAGAGCAGCAGCAGGCCCGTAACAATGACCGCGTAAATTGTTTCATGGATGGCCCAATCGGCATAATGCCCCTCCATGTTGCGCATCGTGAGCGCGTAGGCCCCCGCCATAAAAAGAAGGGCCAGAAGAACGCCTGAGGAAGGGCAGCGACGTTCGGGAAGTTGAAACAGAAGGACAAGCATGCCGATGTCGGCGAAGAACGCCACCTGGCGAAGCGTGCCGATCAGCAATGGCGTCAGATGAACGCCGTCCAGAAAAACCCCCGTCAAAACCGAATGAAGGCCGATGGCAAGGATCGGCAAAAGAAAGAGAAGAACGATTTTTCGGCCCGGCCACCAGATTCGCCCGCGAACAAGCTCGAAGAAAAAAATCAGCGGCAGCAGCACGTCGTAGAGAGAAAGATTGATTTTGGAACCAACCAACCCAACACTGAGCGGGAAAAAGAAAAGAAGGCCAAAGACGAGAAAAATCCAAAAGCCGTCAACGCTGCCTTGGGAAAGCACGCGGCCGGCAGCGTCCTGCGTGGAGGCTTTATCGATTTGCATCACGCACGCTCCAGCACAACAAGCATCCGAAAGGCCATCAACGGCCCAAGAAGCGGCAGCAGGCGATCTTCAAGACGAAGCAGGCCGTGTGTTGCACCGGCGGGGATCAGACTCCAGGGACGAAAGCCGCCGGAAAGAGGATAGGTGAAAAGGCTTAAAAAAGCCGTTTCGCAAATTTTTAATTGCGGAAAGGCCTGCTGAAACGCCGTCCGGTGCCTGCGAAACAGAAGGGTCGGCACCGCCTGATTGGCATCAAACGCGTCGCGCGCGGGGCCCGCGGAGCCCATGTCCTGATCGGCCAGGGGGTCGACGCCCATCACAACCGGCTCCGGGTGAAAGAAGCGATAAAAAAGCGTGCTCACGGGCGTCATCGCCGGTTCCACCATGACCAGCCTTCCGCCTTTCCGTAACACACGGATGGCCTCCCCAAAAAAAGCCCGCGGCCGGGGAAGGTGATGAAGAACGTCAAACAGAACGATGTTGTCGAAACTTTCTTCGGCAAAAGGCAACGTCTGGGCGTCGGCAACCGCGTCAAGCCAGGGAACTTCCAAAAGATCCGTCGCAACCACCTCGGGCGCATACGCCTTCAGATTCCCTGAACCGCCGCCGACTTCAAGGCTGCGCCCCGGCACCAGCCGCGACGCCATCCGGCGATAAAGATCGGTATAGATATCCCGAAGAACGGCTTTCTCTTCCCATTGCCGGCGGTGTGCAGCAAGACGCGTATCCATCAAAACTAAAACGCCTTAAGCTTACGGTACGCAAAAACCACCATCTGCAACAGCAACCAGCCATGACGAAAGCGGGAGATTTGCGTCGTGCCATAACTGCGACTGGCATAGCGGACCGGTACTTCGACGATTTTCAAATTTAATTTCGCCGCGCCGAAAATCAGATCAAAATCGCCAAAGGGATCGAAATCGCCAAAATAGGCACGGTTGGCAGCAATGCGCGCGTAAGCGTCCCGGCGAAGCACCTTCGTCCCGCAAAGCGTGTCCGTGAATCTTTGATTTAAAAGCCAGGAAAAAAGCCAGGAAAAAACCCGGTTCGCCCAATAGTTCAAAAAGCGCATCGAATCTTTTTCCAGCGGATAGACCATTCGAGTGCCGTTGATAAACTCGCCCTGACCGCTGGCGATTGCCTCATAAAACTTCGGCAGCGATTCCGGAGGCATCGTTAAATCGGCATCCAGGATCATCAACACGTCCCCGCCCGCTTCCGCAAATCCCTTGCGAACGGCGTCGCCTTTTCCCTTGCCGTCCTGACGAAGAACACGGATTTTAAAATCCGGATAGGCCGCTTTTACGCGCTCGCATTCTTCAAAAGTTCCATCCGTGCTGTTCCCCTCAACAAACAGAATTTCCAGATCCTCGCAAAAACGCGGCGTCCGGAGAACCGCATTTTCGATGTTGCCGCGCTCATTCCGGCAAGGCACAAGCACGGTCGCTGAAAGTTGGGCCGACACCCTGCGCCGTTGCGCCCTTGCAACAATATATGTGCGGAGTGAAAGCCGGCGAAAAACAGGAAGCGTGCCCAAAAAGCGGTTGACCAGCCTTCCAAGACCAAAAAAACGTTTCGGAAGCAATTGCCGCCATTCCCGCTTGATAACCTCAAAACCAGCCAAATCCAGAAGGCCGGAAAAATCATCCGACGTAATCCAGTTCAGCGGCGGTTGCGGCATCTTGGCCCCAAACCGTTCGGCAAGCCACAGGACCGGTTCCCAAAGGGGCGAATAATAGGAAATGACAAGGCGCGTCTCTGGCACGCAAAGCGTGTGAAGCGAGGCAAGCAGCGCCTGGCAATCCTCAAGATAGCCGACCGTATCGGAAAGAACGATGACATCGAAAGGCCCGCCAAGTTTTTCAAGGGTGGCTGGGTCTTCAATGTCGCCGACCACAAATTCAAGGTCCGGATGTTCAGAACGCGCCAAATCGATCGCCGGCCCACTGAAATCGACCCCCACCCCCCGGGACGGGTGCAAGGCGTGAAGCACGCTGCCCGTTCCACAGCCAAGCTCAAGAACGCGCAACCCTTCGGGAATGAGGAAGCGCATATAGTTGCGGTCGTCCTCGTGAAAGAACGCATTGCGCGCAAGCCATTTGTCCCGCTCCCCGGCAAGGCCATCGAAAAGCGCGCGGATTTTCTGTTTGCGCGTGGAGCCGGCTTCACGTTCCAGCATTGGCGTGACGGGTTCCGGCATCATTCTTCCACGGCCTCCCGCCGTATTTTTTGTGTGCTTCGCGTAAGAAACCAGACCGCCCCTCCCGGCAGGCTGGAGAGCAGCACGCTAAGCCCAAAGGCAATCGACAAGACAAGGGCCTCGCCAGCCGGCACGCCGACAAGGCCAAAGGCCGCGATCATCGCACCCTCGCGCACCCCCCATCCGGCAAGGGAAATCGGCAGAACCATCAACAAAATGACCGGCGGAACCAGCACCAGACATTCCACGACGCCAAGAGCGATCCCCATTCCCTGGGCAAGACAAAAAACGGAAAGGGCGGAAAAAACATGGATCAGGCAGGACAGACCAAGCACGTAGGGTGCCCGCCAGGATGTCAGCAACAGCTGTCGCCCTTCCATGGCAATCCGGACCAGGGTTTTCTGAGCGCGCGCACCAAGAAACGCCAGGGGCAACCGGTCGAACAGCAGGATTAGGGCAAAACCGGCCATCGCGACGATGGCCACGCCCATCATGGCGTCCCCCATCGCGGAAACAGGGGCGGCACTCTTTACCGCAAGCCGGGGAAGAAGAAAAATAGCCGCCACAACCAGCAGAACCAGGCCGGCAAGACCGGCAAGACGGTCGAGAACGACGCTGCGAAACGCAAGCCCCACCGAAGCGATCACGCGATGAATTTGCCACGCACGCATGGCATCGCCGCCAATCGAAGACGGCAGCGCCTGATTGAAGATCAGGCCAATAAAAACGATGCGCAGGACCCTCTGAAAAGAAAGCGCAATCCCAATGCCGTCAAGAATTGACCGCCAACGAAGCGCCGCCAGAAAAATGCCGAGGCAAAGAAGCAGCAGGCTCGCAAAAAACCATGGCGGATCAATCGCACCAAGACGGCGAAGGGCTTCGCCCACATCATAGGTGACGGCAAGAAAGACGATCAGAAGGGTGGAAATGGCCAGTTTCAGAAAAAAGGCCCCCCAATGTCTCTCCATCGCCCCGGCAATCCGTCCGACCGCGAAGCCTCGCCATTTCCAGGCCGCCATCCGATGTTCCCCTCAACAAGGCCATGCCCGCCACGCGGGCCGGTCCCTTGGCATAGCCTAATAGCCCATGCCTCCGGTGGGATCAAATCCGTTCCGGCCAAGGACAGCTTGCAAAGCGCAAATCCGTATCACGGTGAAATATTGGCCCCGAAATCGTTTTTACGGAAAAGGGCTCTCCCCCCACACGGCCCGATCTGTTATAGACGTCTCATCGCCTACACTGGCGCAGCCAACTTCGTAGCAACCTTGGCAATGCCTGAATTCAAGCAAAAAACCAGAGCGTCGAAACGACCGTGAACCCCAACGCCCAAAACCCCGATCCGACCCCTCAGACGGCACCGTCCCACCGGGACCTGGCCAATGCCATCCGCGTGCTGGCGATGGACGCCGTGGAAAAAGCACAATCCGGCCATCCCGGCATGCCAATGGGCATGGCGGACGTCGCAACCGTGCTGGTCCAGAATTTCCTGAAATTCGACGCCGCCGCCCCGAATTGGCCGGACCGCGATCGCTTCGTGCTTTCGGCCGGACATGGCTCGATGCTGCTGTACGCGCTTTTGCATCTTACCGGCTATGCGGACATGCCGATCGAAGAGATCGAACGCTTCCGCAAGCTTGGCGCGCGCACCCCCGGCCACCCGGAATATGGCCACACCCAAGGCATTGAAACCACAACCGGCCCCCTTGGCCAGGGCTTGGCAAACGCTGTCGGCATGGCCCTCGCCGAACGGAACCTGGCAGCACGCTTTGGTGAAGACGTTGTTGACCACCGAACCTATGTCATCGCCGGCGATGGCTGCCTGATGGAGGGAATTAGCCATGAAGCCATCTCGCTCGCCGGGCATCTGCGTCTTCGCAAGCTGATTTTGCTCTTTGACGACAACGAAATCTCAATCGACGGGCCGACATCCCTTACGGTTTCCGACGATCAGTTAAAGCGCTTCGAGGCAGCCGGCTGGACGACCACGCGCATTGACGGCCATGATCTCGACGCCATCTTCCAGGCGCTCGCCAAAGCGCAGACATCGGACCGGCCCTCCCTCATTGCGTGCCGGACGACCATCGGCTATGGCGCGCCGACAAAGGCCGGAACGTCTGCAACCCACGGCGCGGCCCTTGGCACCGACGAGGTCGCTGGAACGCGACAAGCCCTGGACTGGCCGCACGCGCCCTTTGTCCTGCCGGAAGCCATTCAACGCGCCTGGCGGAAAATTGGCGAACGCGGTCGCGCGGCACGCAAGGCATGGGAAGCACAACGCGACCGCATGGACGCGCCGAAGCGTCAGGAATTCACGCGCGTCCTCGACAAGCATTTGCCCCAGGGCTGGGAAGACGCGGTGGATCGCGTAAAGAAAGACTTCCTCGCCCAAATGCCGACCCTTGCCACGCGCAAGGCGTCTGAAATTGTGCTGGAAAAAGTGGCCGAAGCCCTGCCTGAACTCATCGGCGGCTCGGCTGATCTGACCGGTTCGAACAACACAAAAACGCCCCGCCAGAAACCAATCCATCGGGACGATTACGGCGGCAATTATATTTATTACGGCGTACGCGAACACGCGATGGCGGCAGCGATGAACGGGCTTGCCCTGCATGGGGGCGTGCTTCCCTATGGCGGCACCTTTCTGGTCTTCTCGGATTACTGCCGACCGGCGATGCGGCTTTCCGCGCTGATGGAACAGGGCGTCATTTACGTCATGACCCATGATTCGATCGGCCTTGGCGAGGACGGCCCGACCCATCAGCCGGTCGAACATCTGGCCGCCTTGCGCGCAATTCCGAATTTGCATGTGTTTCGCCCGGCGGATGCCGTGGAAACGGCAGAATGCTGGGCGCTTGCCATCGCCATGCGGAACCGGCCTTCCGTCCTTGCGCTCTCCCGCCAGGGACTGGCCTGCGTGCGCACCGATACAACGCCTGAAAATCTTTCGGCAAAAGGGGCCTACGTCCTGGTGCCTTCCAAGGGTGAGGCGAAGGTCACCCTGATCGCAACCGGCTCGGAAATTGGCATCGCCCTTGCCGCCCACAAAACGCTGGCAAAAGAAGGCGTGGCCGCCCGCGTCGTTTCGATGCCCTGCCAGGAACTTTTCGATGCGCAAGATGCCGCCTATCGCGAAGACGTCCTTGGAACAAATACGATCCGCGTCGCCATTGAGGCCGCAATTTCCATGAGCTGGGACCGTTACCTTGGCCTGGACGGCATCTTTATCGGCATGGCCGGCTTTGGGGCTTCCGCGCCAGCCAAGGACCTGTACCCACATTTCGGGATTACCCCGGAGGCGGTCGTTGACGCCGTTCGTCAACGGCTCGCTTAATCGCTCTTTTACGATCCGGCACGCCATGACGAAACTGACCGCCTTTCGAACGCTTGACGATCTTGACGTCAAGGGATTGCGCGTCCTGCTTCGCGTCGATTTCAACGTGCCGATGCAAAACGGCATCGTCACCAACACCCAGCGCATCACGCGCGTCCTGCCAACGATCCACACATTGTTGGAACGCGGCGCAAAGGTGATCCTGCTTTCCCATCTGGGGCGCCCAAAGGGCAAGCGGGTGGCGGCGCTTTCGCTGCGCGCGCTTCTTGGCCCACTCGAAGCGATGCTGAAGCCAAAAACGGTCGCGTTCGCCGAGGATTGCATTGGCAAGCCCGCGGCGGAAATCGTGGCCCGACTCAACGCCGGCGAGATCGCCCTTCTTGAAAATTTGCGCTTTCACGAAGGCGAGGAAAAAAATGACGACGCGTTTGCGTGCGAACTGGCGGCCCTTGGCGACCTTTACATCAACGATGCCTTTTCCTGTTCCCATCGAGCGCACGCGTCCGTCGAGAGGCTTGCAAAAAAACTTCCCGCCGCCGCCGGGCCGTTGCTTGAACAGGAACTTTCAACCCTTGAGGCAATGCTCAGAAACCCCGTCCGGCCAATCTGCGCCATCGTTGGCGGCGCAAAAGTTTCGACAAAGCTTGCGATCCTCAATCACCTTGTCTGCAAGATGGATTCGCTCGCCATCGGCGGTGCGATGGCCAACACCTTTCTGCTGGCGCAAGGGATCGAAATTGGGAAATCCCTTGCCGAACCGGACATGGTGGAAATGGCGACAGCCATCCAGAGTCGCGCAAAAAGCAGCGGGTGCCGATTGCTGCTTCCAGAAGACGCCGTTATTGCGTCCAAACTGCGCGTCGGCATTGCCACCAAAACGGTCCCGATAGCGGCTGTGCCGAAGGAAGCGATGATCCTTGACCTGGGACCAAAGACGGTGGCCCTGCTTGGCGAAACCTTGCGCGCCTCAAAAACGCTGGTCTGGAACGGGCCCCTGGGCGCGTTTGAAATCCCGCCCTTCGATGCGGGAACAACCCAGGCAGCAAAAGTCGCGGCAGCGCTTACCCGCGAAGGAAAGCTTGTTTCCGTCGGCGGCGGCGGCGATACCATTGCCGCGCTGCACCAGGCCGGTGTCGAAAACGCGTTTTCTTACGTCTCAACTGCCGGCGGCGCTTTTCTGGACTGGCTGGGCGGCAAGGATCTGCCGGGCGTTATCGCCCTTCGATCGACGTAACCCCGAACGCGTTTCGGATTACGTCGCGTTCGCCGGTGATGGCGAAAAATCCTGGGTTTCGAGACGTTCCGGCGGAAACCACACCGCCACCTTTGTTCCCTGATCCGGAACGCTGGAAAGGGAAAGCGTGCCGCCGTGAAGCTCTACAAGCTTCTTCGTAAGCGGCAACCCCAGGCCAGTTCCGGGATAGCGGCGACCGATGGCACTATCGATCTGCCCGAAAGGGGCCAATGCCGTGGCAATGTCCTCTGCCGCAATACCGATACCGGTGTCCGTAACATCGATGCGCAGGCCCCCATTCGGGCATCGCGCAATGTCAACATCAATGCGCCCGCCTTCCGGCGTAAATTTAATGGCATTTGCCAGCAGGTTCAGCAGAATCTGTTTTAGCTTCGTTGCGTCACCACGGAAGCGTGGAAGCCCCGGCGCAATCCGGCAGGCAAGCCTGACATCCCCATCCACGGCCTTTTGACGCACAACCCGAAGGGCCGCTTCTGTCGTCTGACAAAGGTCAATCAACTGCTCTTCAAGATCCAGCCCACCGGCTTCAGCCTTCGAAACATCAAGAATGGTATTGATGATTCCAAGAAGGTGGCGACCGCTTTCAAGAATATCCCCGGCATAATTACGATAGCTGTCACTGCCAAGCGGGCCCATCAATTCACGATGCATCACCTCGGAAAAACCAATCACCGCGTTTAAAGGCGTGCGCAATTCGTGACTCATATTGGCAAGGAATTCCGATTTTGCCAGGCTGGCCGCTTCGGCAGCATCTTTTGCGGATTGCAAATTTGCCTCACGTTCCTTCAGGCCGGTAATATCGGAAAAGAACCCAATCCAACCGCCATCCGTGATGCGCTGAAGCGTAAAATTCACCCAGACGCCGCCACGCAATTCCAATTCGAGAGAACCCGATTCCCGGCGAAGCTGGCGCAGGCGGCCAATAAACCAGGCCGGGTCCTGTTCCGGCACGACAATGCGGTCCGACTCAACGTTCACGCGCAGGATATCTTCAAGCGTAGTATCCGATTCGGAAAGCGCCGTCTCCTCCAAGAAATTCTGGCGAAACCGCGAATTGCAAAGAACAAGTTTTTCCGCATCATCGAAAATAACAAACGCATCCTGGATGCTTTCGATGGCTTCAACGAGATGCATTCTCGACTTGATCGCCCGGGACCAAGCCAGCGTTTCATTCGTCACGTCTTCCGCGGTCCCGCGATAACCGCAAAACTTCCCATTTTCATCATCGAAAATAGGAAGGCCACTTAAACGGAAGGTCCGCACCCCGCCTTCAGGAAGGGGCACCTCATAAAGTTCTTCCCGGAAGGGCGAGCGCATGTCCGGGCCCGGCCGGTCGATGCTTTCGCCAACCGATTGAAACCGTCCGAACGTGAAAAGGCTCTGCCCCTCAAGCTCACGCGGCAACACACCAACCAGGTCGAAGATACGCGACGAAGCGTACGTGAAATTAAAATGTGCGTCCGTTTCCCACAGCCAGTCCGACACAAGCCGGGCGAGATCTTCGAAACGTTTACGCTCTGCCGCTACTTGCTTGCGAAGGCTGACGCCATAGCCCAAATTTTGCACGCTGCCTGCGACGGCCACAAGCGTTCCATCGGAGTCGTGGACCGGAAAATGGCGCGAATGGAAGGTTTCGTTATGCGCCCCGCGGCGAAGCGAAAAGCTGTGATGAAAAGCCTGTGCGTCCCGTCGCACAGCATCCACAATTTCCTGGAGCGAAAACGGCGGCGCGGTCGTTGTGCCGTCATCCGAAACCTGGCACAACGCATCGAAGGCTTCATTCGTATAAAGAAGCTGGCCGTCAAGATCAGCCATGTAGACGGGATATGCGGATTCCAGAAAATCCGCCCCCATCTGCACCTGAAGGCTCTCAAGCGCCTGCGAAGACCCCGGTTCTTCCGGGGCCGGATCGACGGATCGAAGATGCGAAGGGTTTGCTTCTTTACGTTGCAAGGTTCCGAAATGCCCCCATAAGGCGATGCCCGGCAAAGCACCCCTTAAAACACGAAGGCCACCTTGCGGTTATTTTTCTTCAGGGTCGTCCTTGCCCCGATCAAGCCGCTTTATAGCATAAAGATATTCGGGGTCACGGCGCCATTGTTTTGCAACGGTAGCCGCCGCTTCGGAGTCAATGCGCTCGTAAAAGGCAAGAACCCGTGAAAGTTCCCCCGGGTCTATCCCGTTTTCCGAGGCGCGCGCCTTGCGACTCAGCAGAAAAATCGAGGCAAAACTCTGCTTGGGAAGGTTTTTTGCCTTGCAGGCAATGGCCATGCCTTCGCCGCCCGGTTCGAACAGAAGGCGGCGCACAAGCTTGCCGGAAAGCTCGGTATATTTCGCAAAAAGCGCCGCGAAGAGGGAAATTTCGCCCTGACGCAGGACGCGGATCAGCAATTCGGGCGTGACATTGATGTCTTTTGCAAGACGTTCGGCTGAATCCGGTTTCTTTACCGCCTTCGGCACGACACCGTCTTCAGCCGCCATGATATCCTTGACCGATGCCTCGATCTGATCGTCAAGCGCGGCAACATCAATATCAAAATTGGTGGCAATTTCTTTTCGAAGCGCCGCCGATACCCACCAATACATTTTTTCGGCAAGTTCCGGGCCCAGATCCGGCCGCCGAATAAGCGGCTCGCAATAGACGTTTTCTTTTTTCGATTGATCGACAAGATATTCCCGCGTGCCTTTGGAAATTTTGGCGTCCACATTTTCAAGAAGCGTCTTGATTACATCGACGTTGCCGGCTTCAACAAGCGCGTCGGAAACAATTTCGCTGACATTATTTCGCATGGCGATGGCAAGTTGATGCTCCATCGCCCGATGTTGAATAACTTCGATAAGATCGATGTCGTGAAGAATTTCGCTTTTCAGAAGAACGGGTCTGGCAACTTCGGTCTCGTCATTGGCAAGCATCAAAATCAATTCACGCGGCGCATTTGGCAAAACCGCCATCCGCTCGGAAAGATGACGACGGACGACCATTTCCACTTCGCGGACCAGCTGATTGAGGATATCCGTCATGAGCGCGTGCTCGCGCTCGCTGATCGTGCTGGCCTCGTTGGTAAAGAGGTCGCTCACCGTGTTGATCAGACGTTTTCTTCCGGCGTCGGATTTGTCACGCGCCAGATTGAGCAATTGCTCAATCTCTTTGTTTCCCATCTTCTTCATCCCAGTCCCACACGAACAAACCCCGGTGCCATTATGAGCCGAATTGCCCGATGCGTCCGCCCCCTCTTCGGCTGCACACACGCTCTATGACGGCATGCACTTGTCACGTCAGTCCGACACCCTAACCGAAGGATGGTTGCCCATTCCTTACCTGGTTCTTAAAAAAATTATGGGCAATGGGAAAAAGGCCAGCGAAGGCGAATGAAGAGAACCGCGCAAGGCACGCGCCTTAACGCTTTTTAAAGAGACAGCGCCTAGCCTGACGGTCTTTCACGATATGCACAATCCACGAGGCTAGGCAGGATGAACGTTACGCCGATCCCGGCGCTTCTTCAGGCCCTCTCTCCACAGCCAACGCCCCAAAACCCGCAGGCGGCACCCGCCGCGCTGGCGGCACAGCAGGTGTTGGCGGCCCGCAAGGCGGGCGCGGTCCCACGGGAAGCTCAGGCATCCGCTCCGCCCCAGCCCCCAAAAGCCCTTTTCGACCCAAAAAAATCCGCAGAGGCCTATGCGCGCGACCTGCCACGCGGCAGTCTTCTCGATCTCGTCGTCTAAAAAGCGGCCCGGTTACGCTTGCGGATTTTGCAGGTCGAGCCCCAATAGGCCACGCGCAAAAGCACGCGGATCAAAGGCGTGTAAATCGTCTACCGCTTCGCCAACCCCCACCGCATGGACCGGCAAGCCAAAACGCTCGGCCAGGGCCACGACAACGCCGCCACGTGCCGTGCCGTCCAGCTTGGTCACCATCAGGCCCGTGAGTGCCACCGCCTGGCAAAAAGCTTCGACCTGGGAATGCGCGTTTTGCCCGACATTCGCATCCAGAATTAAAAGCGTTGCATGGGGGGCTGTGGGGTCGCATTTTTTCAGCACGCGAACAATTTTCTTCAGTTCTTCCATCAGTTCCAGCTTGTTCTGCAGCCGGCCCGCCGTATCCACCAGCAGCACGTCGCGCCCATCACGCGTCGCCTGTTCATAGGCATCAAAGGCAAGCGCCGCTGCGTCCGAACCCGCTTCCCGCGTAAAAACGGGCACACCTGCCCGTTCGCCCCAAAGCTGCAATTGCGAAACCGCCGCCGCGCGAAACGTATCCCCGGCAGCAAGAAGAACGCGATGGCCTTCCGTTGCATAGCGTGCCGCCAATTTGCCAAGGGTTGTCGTCTTGCCGCTGCCGTTCACGCCGACAACAAGAACGACGAAGGGTTTTTTTTCGGGATCGATCGCAAGCGGTTTTGCCACCGGGTCGAGAAGAGCTTGCACCGCCGTCGCCAGGGCTTCACGCACGTCTTCCGGCGTCACGTCCTTGCCGAAACGCGTTTCCTTTAAGGACGCAACAAGCCGGGATGCCGCCGCCACGCCAAGGTCGGCCCCAATCAGAAGTTCTTCCAGTTCTTCGAGGGTGGCGGTGTCCAGCGGCCGGTTTTTGAAAATACCGCCGATGCCGTCCGTAAGCTTCGCCGATGATTTTTTAAGCCCCGTTCGAAGGCGCGCAAGCCAGCTTGTCCCTTTCACCATGCGCGCATTATCGGGAAACCCGCCCCAACAATTCCTCCGCGCCCAATTCAATCCCGGCGGAGACAATCGTCCCGGGAAGAGCATCCGTATCCAGCCGCACGGGCGCGAAATGTTCGCTGCGGCCAAGGCGTGGCGTTTCAACCAGCAGCTTTGCGCGCGTGCCGGCACAGGCTTCATGAAAACGTCGCTCGGCCTGCTTGCCCGCTGCGCGCAGCCGCGCCGCGCGCGCCTTGCGAATTTCACCCGGCACCTGGGGCATCCGTGCCGCTGGCGTTTCCGGGCGGGCGGAATAGGGAAAGACATGCAGATAGGTCAGACCGCAGGCCGCAACCAGGCTAAGCGTGTCTTCAAACATGGCGTCCGTTTCCGTCGGAAAGCCTGCAATCAGATCGGCGCCAAAGACGATGTCTTTGCGCAAATTCCGTGCGCGTTCGCAAAAGGCGATAGCCTGGGCGCGGCTGTGGCGACGTTTCATGCGCTTTAAAATCATGTCATTGCCCGATTGCAGGCTTAAATGCAGATGCGGCATCAATCGGGGCTCGTCCGCAAGCAGGCGCAAGAGATCCGCGTCCACCTCCGCCACGTCGATGGAAGAAAGGCGCAGGCGCGGCAATTCCGGCACCAGGGCAAAGAACCGGCGCAGCATCGCGCCAAAGCCCGGCTTGCCGGGAAGGTCCGCGCCATAAGAGGTCAGATCAACACCGGTCAGAACGATTTCCTTGTACCCATTGGCGAGAAGGGCGCGCGCCGCGTCGACAAGTTCCCCCAGCGGCACACTGCGGCTTGCCCCCCGGCCATAGGGAATGATGCAGAATGTGCAGCGATGATCGCAACCGTTCTGCACCTGCAGGAAGGCCCGCGCGCGACCTTCGAACCCCTGGACAAGATGCGACGCCGTCTCGCGCACGGAAAAAATATCGTTCACCTGAATGCGCGCGCCGGACGGATCGCCATAGTTTTTCGGATCCAGCTTCTCGGCGTTGCCAAGCACGAAATCGACCTCCGGCATCTGCCCATAGGTTTCGGGCGAAATTTGCGCGGCACAGCCGGTCACAACGATGCGCGCGTCCGGACGTTGGCGGCGCAGACGCCGGATGGCCTGGCGCGCCTGGCGCTCGGCCTCTGCCGTGACGGCGCAGGTGTTGACATAGACAACATCGGTTTCACCGGCACCGCGCGCATGGGCCTTGATGACTTCCGACTCATACGCGTTCAGCCGGCAACCGAAGGTAAGAACGTCCGGCGCCGTCATGGCCCCATCTCCCGGGCCAGCCATTCGCAGGAAATCTCGCCTGAAAAACTTCGCAATGCCGGACCTGAAAGCAACACATCGCCACCGAGAAAGAGGCGCACAAACAGGCTGCCGCCATCCTGCACAACCTCAATCGCGGCACCCGTTTCCAAAAGCCCCCGGCGGCTGGCAGCGACGACAGCGGCGCACGCGCCGCTGCCACAAGCCGGCGTCAGACCCGCGCCACGTTCCCAGACGCGCAGGCGCAGGCGATTGTCGCCAAGCATTTGCGCAATGCCGATGTTCGCCCGTTCAGGAAAAATCGGGTCCCGTTCCAGAACCGGACCGATTTCGCCAAGGGGCACCTTTTCCGCGTCCTCGACAAAGAAAACCGCATGGGGATTGCCCGTGCTGACGGCCACGGCGTCCCCAAGCGCGCCATCGCCAAGGGCGAGATGCAGCGTATCGGCGGCCTCCTTCAGGGGGATCGCCTGCCAATCGGTTTGTGCCGGCCCCATATGGACCGAGATGCAGCCCGTATCGTCGCGCGTGGCTTCCAGCACGCCCGCCTTCGTGGCAATGGTCACGCGGCTTTCCGCCCCTTCGTCCATCAGCAAAAGCGCCACGCAGCGCGTCGCATTGCCACAGGTCGAAACCTCGCCACCATCGGCGTTGCGGATACGCATCTGCGCCGTCGCGTCGCGCGCATCTTCAATCAACACAACCTGATCACAACCGACACCCGTGTGACGCGCGGCAATGGCGCGCGCACCAGCGGCGCTAAACGCCGCCTCCGGCAAACCCAACGCGGGCGAATCCGGCGTCCGGCCATCGAGCACGACAAAGTCGTTGCCAGCGCCCTGCATTTTTTGAAAAGAAAACGTTTCCATGCCCGCTTATATGGCCGAAAAGCTTGGGAAGTCTATTCGTTTCCGGTGAGACCGGCGTTGCACAACGAGCGGAAAAAGGCCGCCATATGAAAAGACGCCTGAACGGGCGCGTTGGGGGCCGCCACCGGACAGGCGCGCCGGGCCTGGCATCCCGCCTCCAGACAGGCGTTTCCCGCAGGCGTCGTCAGATAGGTCGCGCAAGCCGGCACGTCATAGCTGGACGACGCAAACGCGCCCACCGGACAGGCGTCCAGACAGGGCTTTGCCGCGCAAGTGTCGCAAGGAACAGGCCTGTCGACCCGTGGGGCCACGGGCAGCGTCCCGGCAAAGGCAAACGCCCCGCGATAGGCATGCCACAGGCCATGTTCCGGGTGAATGAGAAGACCGAGCGGCGAGGGCGCGACCGCCTCGGCCCGTTGGGCCCAGCGGGCAAAGGGGTGGCCGCCACCGCCAAAGGGAAAGAACAATTCGGCCCCAAGCCTTAACGCCAGAGGCGCCAGCACCCGGGCCGTCCAGCGATCAAGGGGATCGGCCTCGCCATCCGCCGCTTCGGGCGAAAGGGGGAAAACCTCCCAAAGCGCGCCGCCGGCATTGCCGATCATGATCAGGGTCTTTGCCATGTGCCCGGAAGCCAGAAGCGGCACGTCATCGCCAGCCTCTGGGTAAAAGCCGCCCCGGGCAATCAGCCCAAGGGGGGCCAGCGCCGCTTTAATTTCTCCATAAACAGTCTCATCCGTCATCGCCCTATCTTATGGCCGACGCGTGACGGCCAGCGCAAGCGCGACTGTCGCCTTGGCAAAAGCCCTCCGCCTTGGCAAAAGCCCCCGGAAAGGCTTGATGTTTTGCGCGTGGCCCCCTAGCATGCCGCGAACTTTCCGCCCAAAAAGGCCTTTTCCCTCTCGAGGGGGGCCGCCAGTCCGCGAGTTTCGCGCGCTGGCGTTTTTTGCGTTGAAAGACCGCGTTTTTAAGAACGACCCGACTTTTAAGGAAACCATGTTCGAAAGTCTTACAAACCGGCTTGGTGACGTCTTTGATCGGCTCCGCAAACGTGGTGCCCTTTCGCCAGAGGACGTGAAATCAGCGCTTCGGGAAATCCGGATTGCGCTTTTGGAAGCGGACGTCGCCCTGCCCGTCGTCAAGGATTTCATCACCAAAATCGAGGAACGCGCCGTCGGCGAAGCGGTCGCGCGCGCCATCGCCCCCGGTCAGATGGTCGTGAAAATCGTCCACGATACCCTTGTCGAAATGCTTGGCGCCGAGGCCCAGGGCCTGAACCTGAACGCGGAACCGCCCCTTGCCATTCTTGTCGTCGGCCTCCAAGGCTCGGGAAAAACGACGACGGTCGCCAAGATCGCCCAGCGTCTGACCCAAAAGGAAAAGAAAAAGGTGCTGATGGCGTCCCTTGACGTTTATCGGCCCGCCGCCCAGGAACAGCTTGGCGTTCTAGGCCAACAGGCGTCCCTCGCCGTGCTGACGCCGATAAAAGACGAAGCGCCGGTCGCGATTGCAAAGCGCGCCATGGCCGATGCCCGCAAGGGCGGGTTCGACATCGTGCTGCTCGACACCGCCGGGCGGCTGCAGATTGACGACGCCATGATGGCCGAGGCCGAGGCCGTCCGCAACGCCGTCACGCCGACCGAAACCCTGCTTGTCGCCGATGCCATGACGGGCCAGAACGCCCTTGGCGTGGCCGAAACTTTCCATGCCCGCATTGGCCTCACCGGCATCGTGCTGACGCGCCTTGACGGGGACGCGCGCGGCGGTGCCGCCCTTTCCATGCGCGCGGCAACCGGCTGCCCAATCAAATTTGTCGGCGTCGGTGAAAAAATCGACGCGCTGGAAGAATTTCACCCGGACCGCATCGCCGGTCGCATCCTGGGCATGGGCGACATCGTAAGCCTCGTCGAAAAAGCCCAGGCGACGACCAGCGAAGAAGACATTGCGCGCCTGACCTCGAAACTGGAAAAAGGCCGTTTCGACCTTGAAGACATGGCGCAGCAGTTTCGCCAGCTCCGCAAGATGGGCGGGATCAGCGAACTGGTTTCGCATTTGCCCGGACTGAACAAACTCCAGAAGAACCGGGCAGCCTCGAAAATCGACGAAGGCCTCTTGCGACGCCAGGAAGCCATTATCCATTCGATGACGCCTGGCGAACGACGCAACCCGAAAATCCTGCACGCCTCGCGCAAACAGCGCATCGCGCAAGGGTCCGGCACGGATGTGCGCGATGTGAACCGCCTGCTGAAGCAATTCCGCGACATGCAGACGATGATGAAGAAAATGAAGAAGATGGGAAATATGGGAAAGCTGGGGATGGGAAAACCCGCCCTTGGCGGCCCTATCCCCTTTGACCCAACGCGTCCCCCCAACGCCTAAAGGAGAGCAAGAGCCGATGAGTGTTAAAATTCGCATGTCCCGTGGCGGTGCCAAAAAGCGCCCCTTCTATCGGATCGTCGTAACGGATTCGCGCAACCCCCGCGATGGCCGCTTCCTTGAAAAGGTCGGCTCCTACAACCCGATGCTGGCCAAGGACAACCCGGACCGCGTGAAGCTCGTCCCGGACCGGATCACCCATTGGCTTTCCGTTGGTGCCAAGCCAAGTGATCGCGTTGCCCGTTTCCTTGGCGAGGCGGGAATCATCCCGATGCCGGCACGGCGCAACAACCCGCAAAAGGCAATCCCTAAAAAGGACCGCGGCAAGGAAGGCGAAGACGCGCCCGCAGCAGAATAGAGCGCGCGGCCATTCCTAAAGGGCAACGCCATGATGACCGAGAAACGCCCGGCGCGTGAAACGCAAGCAGACCGCATCTGCGTCGGTGCCGTCGTCGGTGCCCATGGCGTAAAGGGGACGCTTCGCGTGCGCAGCTTCACGGAAAACCCGGAGGACCTAACGGCCTATGGCCCGGCCACGGACGAAGCGGGCGAACGCGTCTTCAAACTTTCCGTCGAGGGCAGGGCAAAGAACGATCTTCTGGTGCGCGTCGCCGGCGTTAGCGATCGCGACACGGCACTGGCACTTAAGGGCACGCGGTTTTACGTACCGCGCGCCGCCCTGCCCGAACCGGAAGAGGGTGAATATTACCATGGCGACCTGATCGGACTTCGGGTCGAGGACGGAGACGGCAACGCCCTTGGCAGCGTACGCGGCGTCCATAATTTCGGTGCCGGCGATGTTTTAGAGATCGGAGCCGAAAGCGGAGCAACCCTGATGATCCCATTCACCCATCAGGCGGCCCCCGAGATTGACCTGAAGGCGGGCCGAATGCGTGTCAATCCTGAGGCTGGCAGTGGATCACAAGCGGCACACCCGCCAAAAGAACCGCCGCGAGCCAAGGAAGGGGAATAACGCCGTGGCCGGACAGACGCCCCTGTGGCAGGCAAAGGTTTTTACCCTGTACCCGGAGATGTTTCCGGGAATTCTCGACTTTTCGCTGCCGGGCAAGGCACGTAAAAGCGGGATTTGGGCCTTGGAAGTGGTGGACATTCGCCGTTTTGCGCGCGATAAACACCGCTCTGTCGACGACACGCCTTTCGGCGGCGGGCCTGGGATGGTGCTTCGCCCCGACGTCATTGATACGGCCCTTGAGGCGGAAGCCACCCCACAAGCGCCGATGATCTGCCTTTCCCCACGGGGCCGACCGCTGGACCAGGATTGCGTCCGCCGCCTCGCCCAGGAGAAAGACGTGACGTTTCTTTGCGGACGCTTCGAGGGCATCGACGAGCGCGTGTTGGAGAAATGGGACATGGAAGAAATCAGCCTCGGCGATTTCATCCTGTCTGGCGGCGAACCGGCCGCAACCGCGCTGATCGATGCCTGCGTGCGGCTGCTGCCGGGGGTGATTGGAAGCCAGGATGCCCTGGTTGAAGAAAGTTTTGAAGGCGGGCTTCTAGAATACCCGCACTACACCCGGCCGCAAAACTGGAAAGGCCGCGAGGTGCCGGAAGTTCTGCTTTCCGGGCACCATGAGAAAATCCGCGACTGGCGTCTTGCCATGGCGGAAGAAATTACGCACAAGCGACGTCCGGACCTGTGGGCCCGTTACGTCCGGAAAAAGCTTTAAGAGGAATGACCATGAACATCATCGAACAGCTCGAAAAGAAAGAAATCGAGAAATGGAACGCCGAACGCCCCGTTCCGGACTTCCAGGCCGGCGACACGGTCCGCGTAAACGTGAAAGTCGTTGAAGGATCGCGTGAGCGCGTTCAGGCTTTCGAAGGCGTTTGCATCGCCCGCACAAACCGCAGCATCAATTCTGCTTTTACGGTGCGAAAAGTTTCCCATGGCGAGGGCGTCGAGCGTGTCTTCCCCCTCTATTCCGCACGCATCGCCAGCATCGAAGTTGTGCGTTTTGGTTCGGTGCGACGGGCAAAACTCTATTATCTGCGTGAACGTTCCGGACGCAGCGCACGCATCGCCGAAGACGCAACACGGCGCATTGCAGCGCGTGAGAAGGCGCGCGAAGCGGCGGGAAGCAGCCCGACCAAGAAAAAAACGCGCGGAAAGAAAAAAGCGGCGGCGGCAAAAGCCGAATAGGACGATGGCGCGATCGAGGACATTATTCGATAAAATCTGGCAGTCCCACCTGGTGGAAAGTGCCAAGGACGGCACCTGCCTGCTTTATATCGACCGGCATCTCGTCCATGAGGTAACCAGCCCCCAGGCCTTCGACGGGCTGCGTGCGGCCGGGCGGCGCTTGCGCCACCCCAAGGCAACCCTCGCCGTCGCCGATCACAACGTGCCAACGACAGCACGAGCCGCCGGCATCACCAACCCGGAATCCCGCATGCAGGTCGAAACCCTCGAAAAAAACTGCAAGGAATTCGGCATTGCCTATTTTTCGATGGACGACATCCGCCAGGGAATTGTCCACGTCATCGGACCAGAGCAGGGCTTTACGCAACCCGGCATGACCATCGTCTGCGGCGATAGCCACACGGCAACCCACGGCGCCTTTGGTGCCCTTGCCTTTGGCATCGGCACGTCCGAGGTCGAACACGTCCTGGCCACCCAGACGCTTATTCAAAAACCCGCAAAAAATATGCGCGTGACGGTGACCGGAACCCTGGGGCCGGAAATCACGGCCAAGGACATTGCCCTGGCCATCATCGGTGCCATCGGCACCGCCGGCGGCACCGGGTATGTCATTGAATATGCCGGCGACGCCATTCGAAATCTGTCGATGGAAGGGCGGATGACACTCTGCAACATGACCATTGAGGCAGGCGCACGCGCAGGCCTCATCGCCCCAGATGAAACGACCTTTGCCTATCTGAAAGGCCGGAATTTTGTGCCAACGGGCACCGTCTGGGAACAGGCGGTTGCCATGTGGCGGACGCTTCCTTCCGACGAAGGTGCCACCTACGACAAGGAAGTCACCCTCGACGCCGACGCCATCGTCCCCCAGGTGACGTGGGGAACCAGCCCCCAGGACGTGGCCCCCATCACCGGGGCTGTGCCGGACCCGGTCCGTGAAACGGACCCGGACCGCCGGCGTGCCATGGAACGCGCCCTTGCCTATATGGGATTGACGGCGGGAACGCCGATGCAGGACATCAAAATTGATTGCGTCTTCATCGGCTCGTGCACAAACGGGCGGATCGAAGATCTGCGCGCCGCCGCCGCCATCGTAAAGGGAAAGAAAATCAACGCCCATGTTCGCGCCATGGTGGTGCCGGGCTCAGGCTTGGTCAAACAGGCGGCGGAAGCCGAAGGCCTCGACCAAATTTTCCTCGACGCGGGCTTTGAATGGCGCGAGCCCGGCTGTTCGATGTGCCTGGCGATGAACGCCGACAAGCTGAAGCCGGGCGAACGCTGCGCCTCGACCTCGAACCGCAATTTCGAAGGCCGCCAGGGCCGCGACGGACGCACCCATCTGATGAGCCCGATCATGGCCTGCGCCGCAGCCCTCGCCGGACATCTCGCCGACATTCGCAAAATCTCTTAAAGGATTCGGACGCGATGGAAAAATTTAAAAACTTCAAAGGCATTGCAGCAATGCTGCCGATCATCAATGTCGATACCGACATGATTGTCCCCAAACAATTCCTAAAGACAATCACGCGCACGGGGCTTGGAAAAAACCTCTTCTTCGAGATGCGTTACACCCAGGACGGCGCCGAAAAACCGGATTTTATCCTCAACCGGGAACCGTGGACGCACGCCACCATTCTGGTCGCGGGCCGCAATTTCGGTTGCGGCTCCAGCCGCGAACACGCCGTCTGGGCAATTTCGGATTTCAACATCCGGTGCGTCATTGCGCCGTCCTTCGCCGATATTTTCTACAGCAACTGCTTCAAGAACGGCATTCTGCCCATCCAGCTTCCCCAGGGCGACGTTCAAACCCTGATGAAGGATGCCGAACGCGGCCGTAACGGGTCGCTTGCCATCGACCTGGCGGCCCAGACGGTCACGCGCACCGATGGTGGTGTTTTTTCCTTCGAGATCGACCCCTTCCTGAAGCGCTGTCTGCTGGAAGGCCTCGACGACATTGCGTTGACGCTGCAGAAGGAAGAAAAGATTACCGCCTTTGAAGCGCGCCAGCGTGAGACACATCCCTGGCTTGTTGCGTAAGCCTCTCCCCATAACCGGGCAATGAAAACGATGGCTAAAATCGGAAAGCTGCTTCTTTTGCCTGGCGATGGCATTGGCCCCGAGGTGATGGCAGAAGTCCGCCACCTGATCCACTGGCTGGACACACACCGGGATGTGCAATTCGAAATCGAGGAAGGCCTGATTGGCGGCAGCGCCTATGACGTCGAAGGCACGCCGCTAACGGACGAAACGATGGCGCGCGCCCTGGCGGTGGACGCCGTTCTTCTGGGCGCCGTCGGCGGACCGAAATGGGACGTGCTTCCCTTTGACAAAAAACCGGAGCGGGGCCTGCTTCGCATCCGCAAGGAAATGGGCCTGTTTGCCAATCTGCGCCCGGCGATTGTCTTCGACGCCCTGGCCGACGCCTCGGCCCTGAAACGCGACCGTGTTTTCGGCCTCGACATTCTGATCGTGCGCGAGCTTACCGGCGGCATCTATTTCGGCGAGCCCCGAGGCATCGAAGAGATTGGCAAGGGCGAACGCCGCGGCGTCAACACGCAAGTCTACACGACGAAAGAAATCGTCCGCGTCGCGCGTGTCGCCTTCGCCCTTGCCAGAAAACGCGACAACCGCGTCTGTTCTGTCGAAAAAAGCAACGTGATGGAAAGCGGGCTTCTCTGGCGGGAAGACGTGACCAAGCTGCATGCGGCGGAATATAGCGACGTCGCGCTTACCCACATGTACGCGGACAACTGCGCCATGCAACTGGTGCGCGAACCGAAACAGTTTGACGTGATCGTAACCGACAATCTTTTCGGCGACATGCTGTCGGACGAAGCGGCGATGTTGACCGGCTCCCTCGGCATGCTGCCTTCCGCCTCCCTTGGGAAGGCCGATGCGAACGGGCGCAGCCGCGCCCTTTACGAGCCGGTTCATGGAAGCGCGCCGGACATCACCGGCCAAGGCATCGCCAACCCGCTGGCAACGATTTTGAGCTTTGCGATGCTGCTGCGCTATTCCTTCGACCTGCAGGAGGAAGCCTGCGCCATCGAAAACGCGGTCCGTCATGTTCTTGATGGCGGCCTGCGCACAGCCGACATCATGCAGCCGGGCATGGCCAGGGTCTCAACCCCGGTCATGGGCGAGGCCCTGCTGCGCGAACTCGACAAGCTTTCGCCTTAAGACGCGCAGGGCACGCTTGAAAAAAGAGCCTTGGGCGCGTATCTAATCCTGTTCCCCCCCCCACGCGTAAATCTGGACGTTAAAAACCATGGGATATCGCATTGCTGTTGCTGGCGCGACCGGCGCCGTCGGCAACGAAATATTGCAGATACTTGCCGAACGCGCTTTTCCCGTCGATAAAGTCGTCGCCCTTGCCTCCGAGGCCTCCAAAGGCCTTGAAGTTTCCTTCGGCGACGAAAAACCGTTGCAGGTGCAGGCGCTGGAATCCTTCGATTTTGCCGGCATCGACATTGCGCTTTTCTCGCCGGGGGCCGCCGTTTCGAAAAAACATGCGCCCCGGGCAGCGGCGGCCGGTGCCGTCGTCATCGACAACACGTCCCATTTCCGGATGGACGCCGACGTGCCGCTGATCGTGCCGGAAGTCAATGGCGACGCCATCGCCGGCTATCGCGCGCGCAACATCATCGCCAATCCGAATTGTTCGACCATACAGATGGTCATGGCCCTAAAGCCGCTTCACGATCTGGCGCGCATCCAGCGGGTTGTGGTTTCCACCTATCAATCCGTTTCCGGTGCCGGGCGCAAGGCAATGGACGAGCTGTTCAACCAGACGCGCGCCATTTACGTCAACACCCCGGTCGAAAAAGAAGAATTCCCAAAACAGATCGCGTTTAACGTCATCCCGCAAATCGACGTCTTCCTTAAAAACGGCGACACCAAGGAAGAATGGAAGATGGCTGTCGAAACCCAGAAGATTCTGGATCCCGACATTGCCGTGACGGCAACCTGTGTGCGCGTGCCGGTCTTCATCGGTCATGCGGAAGCCGTCAATTTGACCTTTGAAAACGCCATCACGGTGAAACAGGCGCGCGAGGCCCTAAAGACGTTTCCCGGCGTTTCCGTGGTCGATTACCGAACCGAAGACGGCTATGTCACGCCCCAGGAATGCAATGGCGAAGAGCCGGTCTTTGTTTCACGAATCCGCAAGGACCCGACCGTCGAGAACGGCTTGAATTTGTGGATCGTCGCCGACAATCTGCGCAAAGGGGCGGCCTTAAACGCCGTACAGATCGCGGAAATCCTCGTCAGGGACCACCTTGGCTGAGGCGTGTGCAACGACGCTTAGGCCCCTTGCTTCGGCCTAAAGTTTTTCGATAATCTCAACCACTCTCCCGCCGCCGACCGCAGACGAGGTGCTTCATGCCCAAAACCGCCCGCCCCCGCCGCAGCGTCCTCTACATGCCGGGATCAAACGCGCGTGCCCTTGAAAAGGCCCGCAGCCTTCCCGCCGACGGCCTGATCTTTGACCTTGAAGACGCCGTCGCTCCGGACGCAAAGGAAATGGGCCGCACGCAGGTCTGCGAAGCACTGAAAACCGGCGGCTATGGCAACCGCGAGATCCTGCTTCGGGTCAATGGCACTGATACGCCCTGGGGCCAGGCCGATCTGGTCGCCGCCGCAACCGCCGGTGCAAACGGCGTGTTGCTGCCCAAAATCGACAACGCCAAACAGGTGCGCGAAGCGGAAGCCACCCTGGTCGCAAACGGTGCCCCGGACGATTTGGCCATCTGGTGCATGATGGAAACGCCCACCGGCATCCTCCATGCTGAAGAAATCGCGGGCGCAAGCCCCAGGCTCGGCGGTTTCGTCATGGGCACGTCCGATTTGGCAAAGGATTTGCACGCGGCGCACACGCCCATGCGATTGCCGATGTTGACCAGCCTGGGCATTTGCCTGCTTGCCGCACGCGCCTTTGGCCTGGCGATCGTTGACGGCGTCTATCTGGACCTTGGCGACGCGGAAGGCTTTGCCGATGCCTGCCGTCAGGGGGTTGAGCTTGGCTTCGACGGCAAGACCCTGATCCACCCAAAACAGATCAGCGCAGCCAACACGGCCTTTGCGCCCTCCGAGGCAGAGATCGCCTTTTCCCACAAGATCATCGACGCCCATAAGGCGGCGGCGGCGGAAGGAAAAGGCGTCGTCGTGGTCGATGGCAAGCTGATCGAAAACCTGCATGTCCAGAATGCCGAACGCATGGTGCAGATGGCGACGGCAATTTCGGAAATGGAAAAGGAAGCAGCCTTGTGACAAAAGCGAGTGTCGGCAATTTTTTCGAAGATTTTGAAATCGGGCAGAAAATTATCCACGCGACCCCGCGAACCGTTACATGCGGAGACGTTGCCCTTTATACGGCGCTGTACGGTTCCCGCTTTGCCGTCCAGTCGTCGGACCAGTTTGCACGCAGCATCGGGTATCGGGACGCGCCCATCGACGACCTGCTTGTCTTTCACGTCGTTTTTGGAAAAACAGTACCGGACATCTCGCTCAACGCCGTCGCCAATCTGGGCTACGCGGACTGCCGTTTCGGCGTGCCCGCCTTTCCCAATGACACCCTTTCGACGGTCTCAACGATCATCGGCAAAAAAGAAAATTCAAACGGCAAGACGGGCGTCGTTTACGTCCGCTCAAAAGGCATCAACCAGCGCGGCCAGACGGTGCTGGAATTCATCCGCTGGGTCATGGTCCGCAAGCGCGACGCAAGCGCGCCGGCACCAAAACCCGTCATTCCCGACCTGCCCGAAAAAGTCATTCTGACAAAACAGACCCTTCC